>CAJAKT010000403.1 GCA_903940375.1 uncultured bacterium
ATCGGCGACTCGATGAACGACATCGCCATGCTGCAGTGGGCCGGGCTCGGCGTGCTGATGGGCCACGCGGTCGAGGCGATGCGGCCCTATGCCGACGTCATGACGGGGCCGGTGCCCGGCGAGGGCGTGGCCGAGGTCCTCGACGCCATCGGCCGCTGACCCCCATTGACCATCGGTATACCGCCGGTATACTTCCCCCATGACCGTCACCACCATCAAGGTCTCCAGCGCGACCCGCGACAAGATCAACACGCTCGCCGCCGAGCAGGGGCTCACCGCCGGCAGCCTCGTCGAGAAGGTCCTCGAGGATTACCTCTGGCGCCAGCAGGTCGAGGAGGCAAAGCGGCAGATGCGCGCGGCTCCCAAGGAGGTCTGGGACGAGTACATGGCCGAGTTCCACACGATGGACGCCTCCCTCGCCGACGGACTCGATGAGAACCCATGGTGAGCCAGGCCCTTCGCACGGGAACCGTCGTCTGGGCCGACTTCGGCTCTACCGTCGGCCGAGAGCAGTCCGGACAACGACCCGCCATCGTCATCTCATCAGAGGACTTCGTCGACGTTGTCGATCGTTTGACGATCGTCATTCCCTGCTCCCGCACGGCACGAGGCTGGCCCAACCACGTCGAGGTCCGCGGTGACACTGGGCTTTCCAGCCGAACCTTCGCGATGACCGAACAGCCGAGGACCGTCAGTCCGGAGAGAATCCTGCGGGTGCTGGGTCGAGTCGATCCAGACTGCTTGAACGAGGTCATGCGCTGGGTGCACACCTGGCTCCATCCCGCCGCCTGAACCTTCCGGGAGCTGCCTTACTCGCGGGTTGCTGCGGCGAAGAAGAAGTCGAGCATGGCACCCAACGGAGCCGGATCATGCGAGAGCCGACTGCGCAGGGCGGCGCCTTCCCAGCAGTTGACGAGGAGCATGGCCAGCGCCTGCGGGTCGGTCCCGACGGGCAACTGCCCGGCGTCCCGAGCCTCCTGCAGCGGCGCGGCGAGCCGCCCCGCGATGTACGACAGGCACCCGTCGATCCGCTCCCCGAACACCGCACTGACGCCGGACAGCTCCTGACCCAGTCCGCCGAGCAGGCAGCCGAGGTATCCGTCGCTGGCGTAACCCTGGGCAACCATCTCGAAGAACCGTCGCACCCGGTCGAGCGGAGGCTCCGATGCATCCGCCAGGCTCGCATCGAGCGTGTCGTGCACATTCGCCATGTACGCATCGATGACCTGGAGGGCGAAATCCTCCTTGTCCCGAAAGTGGTGATAGAAGGAACCCTTTGGTGCCTGGGCTGCATCCAGCAGAGCCTGGACGCCAACCCCGTGGTACCCGCGCTGGAGGAGAAGTTCCAGGCCCACGTCGAGGAGCCGTTCGCGGGTCGCCGTAGGCGCGTCGTTATCCACTCACCTTGTCTAGCATGTGCTGGATCACGGCGCTGTGCTCGTCCTGCGGAGAGAACATGATGATCTCCGCATCCTCATCCACGTGAACGTTGTGCCCCGCGGGCCAGTAGAAGAGGTCACCCTCACGGACTGTCTCCTGGACGCCCGCCCCATCCGTTGTCGTGATCGTGCCGACGAGGACGTACCCCCAGTGCGGGCACTGGCATGCGTTGCCGTTCAACCCCACGAAGAGTTCTGTCGTGTCGACTCCGGCACCGAAGGTGAAGTACTCGCCGCTGATCCCGCCCAGGTCTCCCGCTGTCCCGAAGTCCCGATGCTGACGCAAGGTCGCACCCGGAATTGCCATCTGCACTTCCACGTCCTGCCTGTTGATACGCATATCCGCTCCCCGCGGTCGATGGGTGCTAGACCGACTGGTCTAGACTGAACGGTCTAATGGTGCATGGAGCGCAGCGCGACGTCAAGAGCACGGGGAATATTCGGGGCTGCGCCGGGGTGCGGTCTGGCAGGGCTGCGACTCAGCTGGCGGAGATGCCCTCGGCGAAGGCCACGTCGAGGGCGTCCTGCCACGGCCGCATCTGCGGGAGTCCGACGGCCGACCACTTGTCATGGCCCAGCACCGAGTACGCGGGCCGAGGCGCGGGCCGCACGAACTGCGCTGACGTCGTCGGCAGCACGCGCTCGGGATCCGCGCCCGCATGGCGGAAGATCTCGCGGGTGAAGTCGAACCAGGTCGTGTCACCGGAGTTCGTGCCGTGATACGTGCCCGACGGCGGGTGCTTCTCGAGCAGCAGCATGATCTGCTCCGCAAGGTCGCGCGCATACGTCGGCTGCCCGCGCTGATCGTCGACCACCGAGACCGTGTCGCGTTCACCCTCGAGCTTCAGCATCGTCTTGACGAAGTTGGTGCCACTGCGTCCGTAGAGCCATGCCGTGCGGATGATGTAGTGCGCGTCCGGCAGCACTTCGCGCACGGCAACTTCCCCGGCCAGCTTGGTCCGCCCGTAGGCCGTCGACGGTCCCGGCGGGTCATCCTCGCCGTACGGCGACGTCGCGGTGCCGTCGAAGAC
>CAJAKT010000404.1 GCA_903940375.1 uncultured bacterium
ATCTCGTTCGATCGCGACTTCGCCCGGTTCGACGGGTTGGCATGGAGCCAACCGACCTGACGCGGCGTCAGCGCAGGAACCGCTCCCACGCAGCAGCAACGAACTCCGGATGCTCCATCTGCGCCACATGCCCGCTGTCCGGCAGGACGACGACATGCGCGTCCCGGAAGTGCTTGGTGACGCGATGGGCACTGCGCGGATCGACGAGCGGGTCCTTGCGGCCGTAAACCACGAGCGTCGGACACGTCACCCGCTCGGCGAGCTTCCACGGACGGTTCGGGCCGACATCGACGAAGGTCTTCAGCAGGCCGCGAAGACTGGCGAGGAACGCATCCGATGCATACGGCAGCGTGTCCCGTTCCTTGACCTCGGCCACGGCCTCCGCGAGGCGCTCCGACGAGATGCGCGAGGGATCGGCGAACGTGACATCGATGGTGCCGCGCACCCGTCCGCCGGCATCGGACTCCAGGTACTTCGGCACGAGGCGCTCGCCGATCCCCGGCACGGCGATGACCGGCAGATGGAAGTTCGACTTCGTCGCGAACAGCGACGGCAGGGCCGGCGACACGAGCGTCAGGCTGCGGACGAGGTCGGGGCGCCGTCCGGCGAGCTGAAGGGCAACCGCACCCCCCAGTGAGTTCCCGAACAGATGCACGGGTCCGTTGCCGATGGAGTCGATCAGTTCGGCCGCAGAACGGGCGTGACCGGCCGGGCTCATGTCCCCGTCACGCGGTGGCGGCGAGTAGCCCATGCCACCGAGGTCGAGGGCATAGCCGTCGACATACGGCTGCAGTCGGGCCATCAGGTCGGTCCAGTTGAGTGACGAGCCGCCGAGGCCGTGGATGTAGACGGCCGCGGGCAGCCCCGGTTCGAGGCCTGGTGCATGCCGGACGCTGATCGTCCGCCCGGGCAGGCTGCAATCCTCGCGGGGCCAGGACATCACGGGCGCGGTCACGGACGCAGCGTACGACGCATCGGGCGAGTTCGTCGGATAGGCCTGCCCCCTTGTTACCGGCGAGTACGCTGACTGGGTGACGACGACCGAGGGGACCCGTGCGCCCCGCCTGCCGCGCGAGCAGCGTCGGCAGCAGGTGCTAGCCGCCGCCCTGGATGTCTTCTCGACCGCCGGTGTCCATGCTGCGTCGCTGGACGAGATCGCCGATCGGGCTGGCGTATCCAAGCCCGTGCTCTACCAGCACTTCCCCGGCAAGCTCGACCTGTATCTCGCGATCCTCGACGCCAGCATCGATGACCTGATGGCCGTGGCACGGACCTCCCTCACCGGCACCACCGACAACGCCACCCGCGTGAGCGCGATGGTCAACGCCTACTTCACGTTCGTCGAAGAGCCGGGCGGTGCCTTCAGGCTCGTATTCGAGAGCGATCTCGCCAATGAGCCTGCGGTGCGCCAGCGCGTGGATGCCGCCGACCTCGCCCTGGCCCAGTTCAGCGCGGCGGTCATTGCCGAGGACACCGGGCTGAGCGACGCGG
This sequence comes from uncultured bacterium, assembly GCA_903940375.1. Classification (GTDB taxonomy): domain Bacteria; phylum Actinomycetota; class Actinomycetes; order S36-B12; family S36-B12; genus UBA10649. Next base: position 1,492 of record CAJAKT010000404.1, read on the forward strand.
AGGCCCTGCTCCTCGCCTCCGGCATGCAGGGCATGGTGCAGGTTGC
>CAJAKT010000405.1 GCA_903940375.1 uncultured bacterium
CCCCCCCTTTTCAAGCAGAAGACGGCATACGCGATCTATCGCTGTGACTGGAGTTCAGACGTGTGCTCTTCCGATCTGAACACCTCACCCAGTTTCACCGCACCTTCTCCTTACTGTCGTTCGACGACCTTCTCGTAGAGTCCGCGCAATCGGCCCCCAGAATCGTAGAGGTTCTTGAGTCGGTCGTACTCGGGTCCGCCAGAGATTCCCCGGAAGGCTTCGCGGTCGTAGAAGGCGGTCGAGTAGAGCGACTTGCGCCCATCGAGGTCCGTCACGACCTGCTCGATGCGTCGATTGACCCGGCCCTCGTCCGGATCGACCCCGGCGGGCAGGGGCACGGTGGACCAGAACCCGACGTTGACATAGAGCACCTCGGGATCGAACTCGTAGAGCGGCCAGCGGGCCGCTGGGTCTCGCTGCCGCAGGGGGCACACCCAGATGGGCTCGATGCCGACCTCGCGGTGGAAGAAGTCGAGGAACTCGACGAGACGGTCGGCGGGGACCTCGATGTCCTGGACAACGGCCTCGCGGGCCGGCCGGCCGCGCAGTCGGGCAACGCGTGCGGACAGGGAGTGACGTCGGTCGAGCGCGATGAGCTTCCAGTAGACGTCGCTGCGCAGGCGGTTCTTCGGCCACAGGCGCCGCAGCATCGGCTTCTGGGCACCGAACGCGCGTGAGCACCAGAACCAGTCGGTATCCCAGCGCCAGAGGTAGTCGTGGATGGTGAGGGCATCCAGCGTGCGGGACTGGATCGAGCGGTAGTAGATGCCCATGCCCGTGTAGTCGCTGGGGGTCATGCCGGCGGGGAGGGTGTCGACCATCGTCCCGATGGTGAGGTACTGCTCGTCAGCCGAGAAGACGGTGCCGTCGAGGAAGTCGACCCGGCGGCCTTCGAACTCGCGGTCCGCGGCGATCGCGGTCATCGCGGCGGTGAGGGCCGTCGCTGTCGCGAACCGAACGTGCCGGAGCAGGACGAAGGGGCGCGTCGGTTCCAGTTCGATCCGCAGGCGCAGGGCGTAGCCGAGGGATCCGTAGGAGTTGGGGAACCCGTAGAACAGGTCACGGTGCGGGTCATCTGCCGCGCCACTCACCGTGAGGATCTCGCCCGCTCCGGTGAGGATGTCCATGTCGATCACGGACTCGTGCGGCGTGCCATTGCGGAAGCTGGCGCTCTCGATCCCGAGCCCGGTGACGGCACCGCCGAGCGTGATCGTGCGCAGTTGAGGCACGCACATCGGCATGAGGCCATAGGGGAGGGTCGCGTCCACCAGGTGCTCGTAGGTCGTCATGCCGAGCACCTCTGCCGTGCGGGCTGCCGGGTCGACGTGCAGAACTCCGTCGAAGGAGGCGACATCCAGACCCGGTGTGCTCACGGCATCGCGCGGCCGGAAAAGGTTGGAGGTGTGCTTTGCCAGACGTACGGGCGCACCGGTGGGGATCGCCTGGTACTGCGCGAGCAGCGTGGACTGCAGGGCGCGATAGCGCTCCTGCCATGTCGTGTCGCGTTCGATCGCCGTCACGGGGCACACGGTAGCCAACGAGGGCCCTCGCGTCCGGGCGCTGGCTGCAGAGATCGGGGTGCTGGTGGACAATGGCCCGATGAGTGACTCAGGGATCCCCATCGCGCCAGCGCCCGCCCGCCGGCCCCGACGGTGGGTCCCATATGCGGCGGGGGCCCTGGCATTCCTGGTGACCCTGGTCGTGCTGGGCGGGATCGTCGGCGACTGGGCGGCCCGGAACTACGAGATGCGCACGCTGGTGACCCGCATCGAGGCGTCTGAGGCGACGATGGGCGACCTGCAGGCCAATGTCGAGGAGATCCTTGCGCGATATCAGGGCCAGGGTGAATTGACCGACGAGAACCGGGCCGCGCTGGACGCGGAACTCGCCGCGGCGGCGGCCGAGGGCCGCGATGCCATTGGCGCGGCGGGCGATGGGGTCGCTGGTGTGCGATGGCTGGCCTGGCATCGCGAAGTCAGCCAGGCACAGGAGGCCTATCTGGCGCACAACCGGGCCTGGCGGAACTATCTCGATCAGGCCGCGAAGGACCCGGCGGAGTTCGCGGCACCGCAGGATGCGGTCAATCAGACTTTCGAGGCCGCTGAGGCGCCGATCCGGGCAGCGCTGCCGGTGCCGGCGCTGTTCGACCTGCTGAGCCGGATCGACTCGGTGTTCGCGCCGCCGCCCGCTGTCGACGGCGGGCCGACCCAGCAGGCCTGACCCCCTGTTGAGAGGCGGGTGGTGGGGGTGCGCCTGCGGCGCCAGACC
>CAJAKT010000406.1 GCA_903940375.1 uncultured bacterium
CCTGCGGTGACGGCCAGGACCACACCGCAGGCATCGCCGACGATGCGGGCGGACTCGATGGCGTCCGACCATGCGGCCGGGCGCGCAGCACCCCACCAGCCCTGCTGCTCGCGGTTGCCGCTCAGCAGAGCGGCAACGTGAATGGGCTGGTGCGGCAGCAGGTCGTTGAGACCCGCCCACTCGGCGTCACTCGGTCGACGATGCACCGGCGGACGCTCGGGTGCCGTCTCGGCCACCTCGCCGAGGAACACGGAACCGATCTCGAAGACGGCCAGGTCGGTCGTGCCGCGACCCGCGTTGCGGCGAGCAACGCCCAGCAATCCCGGCAGCAGTGACGCCCGCAGGAACGGCTGCTCCTCGGAGAGCGGGTTAGCCAGCCGCGGTGCATGCCTCCGCGCATCATCAGCCGGCAACTGCAGGGCATCGAGCTCGGCCGGTCCGACGAACGGGTACGTCAGTACCTCGACGAGTCCACGCGATGCCAGCACCATGCCCACTCGGCGGCGCATGCGCTGCTCGCGCGTCAGTCCGCGCCCCAGGGGAGCGGCTGGCAGGGTCGACGGCAGCAGGTCGTAGCCGTTGAGCCGGATGACCTCCTCATCGAGATCGATCGGATCGGTGAGGTCCGGACGCCAGGATGGTGCGGTGACGGCGAGCAGGCCACCATCGGCCGTCGCGACCTCGCAGCCGATCGCCGTCAGCAGCGAGACGACGGTGGCCTCATCGATTGCCATGCCGGCGACCTCGCCCGGCTCGACAGCCGGCAGGGCGATCACGGTCGGGGTGACCGGGGTCTCGACGGCCGTCATGCCGACGTAGTGGCCGCCGCCGAACTCCAGCAGCAGCTGCGCTGCACGGGCGGATGCATAGGGCGCGAGATCGCGATCGACGCCGCGCTCGTTGCGCCGACCGGCCTCGCTGGACACCTTGTGGCGACGACCGGCCCGTGCGATGACCTCGGGCACGAAGTGCGCTGCCTCGAGGGCGATGTTCGTGGTGGCCTCGTCGATCTCCGAGTCGAGACCGCCGATGACGCCGGCAAGCCCGATCACTCCGCGATCGTCGCGGATGACGAGGTCGTCGGTGCGCAGCTTCCGCTTGACGTGGTCGAGGGACTCGAACGGCTCGCCGTCGGTCGCCCAGTCGGCGCGCACACTGCCGCGCAGCTTGTCCATGTCATAGGCATGGAGCGGCTGACCGAGTTCGAGCATCACGTAGTTGGTGACGTCGACCGCGAGGGAGACCGGACGCATGCCACATGCCACGAGTCGACGCTGCATCCACAAGGGACTCGGCGCCGCCGGATCGAAGCCGACGATCGTGCGCATGGTGAACAGGTCGCAGCCAGCCGCGTCCTGCGTCGCGCACTCCTGCGGCTCGCGATCCGCGAGGGGCGCAGGCAGGTCAGCGAGGGCGAGCCCGGGATCGACGAAGTCAACGCCGTAGGCGATGGCCGCCTCGCGGGCGATGCCGCGGATGGAGAGGGCGTAGCCACGGTCGGGCGTGATGGCGATGTCGAGGACCTCGTCGCCGACACCGATGACGGGGGCCGCGTCGTCGCCCGGCTCGCCGGCACCGACGGGCAGCACCATGATGCCGTCGTGGTTGTCGCCGAGCGCCAGCTCGCGCTCGGAGCAGATCATGCCGTCGGAGACCTTGCCGTAGGTCGAACGCGAGGCGATCTCGAAGCCGCCCGGCAGCACCGTGCCCGGCAGGGCCACGACGACGAGGTCGCCGGCGATGAAGTTGCGTGCACCGCAGATGATGCCGCGCACTCCCCCGCCCGCTGCACCGACATCGACCTGGCACCAGCGGATCGGCTTCTTGAACTCCGTGAGTTCCTCGACCTCGAGGACGCGTCCGACGATGAGCTCGCCGATAACACCCGCGCCGACGCTCTCGACGGTCTCGACCTCAAGGCCCGCGCGGATCAGGCGGGCCGCGACATCGCGGCCGGACTCCTCCGCGGGGATCGCGACGAGCTCACGCAGCCACGAAAGTGGGGCGCGCATCAGGCCTCCACTCCGAATGCCAGGGAGAAGCGAACGTCGCCCTCCACCATGTCGCGCATGTCGCTGACACCGTTGCGGAACATCAGTGTGCGCTCGACACCCATGCCGAAGGCGAAGCCGCGGTAGATGCTCGGATCAATGCCCACTGCCTGCAGGACGCGGGGGTTGACCATGCCGCAGCCACCCCACTCGATCCAGCCCTCACTGCCGCAGGTGCGGCAGGGGTTGTCCGGATCGCCGACCGATGCCCCGCGGCAGACGAAGCACTCGAGGTCGACCTCTGCACTGGGCTCGGTGAAGGGGAAGTACGACGGACGCATGCGCGTGTGGATGCCCTCGCCGAACATCGACGCAGCGAAGTGATCAAGGGTGCCGCGGAGGTCGCCCATGGTGATGCCCTTGTCGACCGCCAGGCCCTCGATCTGATGGAACACCGGCGTGTGCGTGGCATCGAGCTCGTCGGTGCGGAACACGCGCCCCGGCGCAACGACATAGATCGGCAACTCGCGGTCGAGCATGGCGCGGATCTGGATCGGCGACGTCTGCGTGCGCAGGACCACGCCGCTGTCGGGGGACGCGACGAAGAAGGTGTCCTGCATCGTGCGGGCCGGATGGTCCGGCGGCACGTTGAGGGCGTCGAAGTTGACCCACTCGGCCTCGACCTCGGGGCCTTCGGCGATGTCATAGCCCATCGAGATGAACACATCGGCAACACGCTCCATGAGCGTCGTCAGCGGATGACGTGCACCCAGGGGCTGACGATCGGTGGGCAGCGTGACGTCGACGGTCTCCTCGACCAGCACTCGGGTGTCGCGCTCGATCTCGAGCTCGGCCTCCCGGGCCTCGAGGGCCTGCTTCACGACGCCGCGGGCCTCGCCCACCCGCTTGCCGGCCTCGGCCTTGGCAGCAGGCGGCAGGGCGCCGATCTCGCGGTTCGCCAGCGCGATCGGCGACCGATCACCGGTGTGCGCGAGGCGGACGTCCTTCAGCTCCGACAGGCTGGTGGCACCAGCAATGGCTGCCACGGCCGCTGCGACCATCTCCGCGATCGCGTCAGCGTCGAGGCTCGCGACCTGCTTGGGGTCGAATGAGGTGTTCGGTCCGGACATGCGCTACTCACCCAGGATCGTGCGAATGAGGGTCTCGACGGATGCATCGAGATCACCGGTGCCGCGCAGGACGAGTCCCGGGTTCTCCGGCACCTCGTACGCCTGACCCATACCGGTCATGTTCGGCAGGTTGCCCGCAGCAGCCTTGGCGTACAGGCCCTTCGGATCGCGCTCGGCGCACACCTCGACCGGCGTGTCGATGTAGACCTCGAGGAACTCGTCTGCCTCGAACAGTGCCGCCGCCGACTCGCGGTCAGCGCGGTACGGCGACACCAGGGCGACGAAGACGACCAGTCCGGCATCGCGCATGAGCTTGCCGACCTCGGCCACTCGACGCACGTTCTCTGCGCGGTCCTCGGAGGTGAAGCCGAGGTCCTTGTTGAGGCCCGTGCGGACGTTGTCGCCGTCGAGCACATAGGTGTGCACACCCAGCGCATGGAGCCTGCGCACGGCGGCATCGGCGATCGTTGACTTGCCCGAGCCCGGCAGGCCCGTCAGCCACACGACCTTGCCGCCGTGGCCCATCAGCCGAACGCGGGCGTCATGGTCGACGTCGTACGTGTGCGGGACGACGTTGAACGCCCGGCGCATGACGTGACGGACCATGCCCGCAGCGACGGTGTCTGCGGTGACGCGGTCGACGAGCAGGAAGCCACCCGTGTCGCGCGAGACCGAGTAAGGGTCCATCGGCACCGGC
>CAJAKT010000407.1 GCA_903940375.1 uncultured bacterium
GCGAGGAGTGAGCGGAGCGAGCCCCGCAGCGGGGACGCCATGTGCGCGCGTCAGCCGCGAGGAGTGAGCGGAGCGAGCCCCGCAGCGGGGACGCCATGTGCGCGCGTCAGCCGCGAGGAGTGAGTTCAGCGCGAACGACGTCGGCCAGTACTGCGCCGACTCGAGTGGCTTCTTCCTCGGAGACCGCCTCGACCATGACGCGAATGACCGGCTCGGTGCCTGAGGGGCGAAGCAGGACACGACCGGAGTCACCAAGTTCCTGCTCGGCCTGAGCGATCGCGGCGAGCAGAATCGCGGAGCCGTCGATCCCTGAGCGGTCGACGCCTCGCACGTTGATGAGCACCTGGGGCAGCTTCGTCACGGCAGCAGCGAGATCGGCCAGGGACCGGCCGGTACGCGCCACCTCTGACAGCAGGTGGAGCCCGGTGAGGAGGCCGTCGCCGGTCGTTGCGTAACTCGACATGACGACGTGGCCACTCTGCTCGCCGCCGAGGACGAACCCGCCAGCCCGCATGGCCTCGAGCACGTAGCGATCGCCGACACCCGTCTCGATGACCGTGATCTCAGCAACCTCCATCGCCTTCTTGAAGCCGAGGTTCGCCATGACGGTCGCGACAACGGTGCCATCGATCAATGCGCCGGACGTGTTCATCGCGCTGGCAAGAATGGCCAGGATGTGGTCGCCGTCGACGAGGTTGCCATGGGCATCAACCGCAAGGCAGCGGTCGGCATCACCATCGTGCGCGATGCCTGCGTCAGCACCATTCGCAAGCACGGCCGCAACGAGATCATCCATATGGGTGCTGCCGCATCCGTCATTGATGTTCAGGCCATCAGGTGTGGCATGGATTGCGATGACGGTGGCACCGGCGGCGGTGTAGACCTCTTGTGCGAGGTAAGACGCGGCACCGTTGGCGCAGTCAACGACGATCGTCAGCCCATCGAGATGGTGCGGGACGGTGGCCAGCAGGTGATGCTCGTACAGCCCGGCAGCGTTGGGGTTATGGGTGACGCGCCCCACCGCTGCACCCGTCGGGCGCTCCCACGGCTCGCGGAGCCGCTGCTCGATCGCGTCCTCGATGACATCGTCGAGTTTGTGACCGCCGCGTGAGAAGAACTTGATGCCGTTGTCGGGCATCGGATTATGCGAAGCAGACAGCATGACGCCGAGATCGGCACCAAGGGCATCGGTGAGGAATGCAACGCCCGGAGTCGGCAGGACCCCCACGAGGATGACGTCGACGCCGGCACTCGCCAGGCCAGCCACGACAGCCGCTTCGAGGAACTCGCCGCTTGCACGCGGGTCCCGGCCGACAACAGCCTTCGGCCGATGACCTTCGAACGCGCCGGTGTCACCCAGCACGTGAGCAGCTGCGACAGCGAGGTCGAGTGCGAGCTCGGCCGTCACATCACGATTGGCGAGCCCTCGAACTCCGTCGGTGCCGAAGAGCCTGCCCAACGGACTACCGCTTGCTGTACTGAGGCGCCTTGCGAGCCTTCTTGAGGCCGTACTTCTTGCGCTCCTTGGCCCGCGGATCGCGAGTCAGGAAGCCGGCCTTCTTCAGCGTCGGGCGGTTGCCCTCTTCGTCGATCGCATTCAGCGCACGCGCAACGCCCAGGCGCAGCGCACCGGCCTGACCGGAGATGCCACCGCCATGGATGCGCGCGATCACGTCGAACAGGCCCTCGGCACCGAGCGCCGTGAAGGGCTCGTTGACCTCCTGCTGGTGCACCTTGTTCGGGAAGTACGACTCGAGGTCGCGGCCGTTGACCGTCCACTTGCCGGTGCCGGGCACCAGGCGAACGCGGGCGATGGCCTGCTTCCGGCGACCCGTGGCTGCCGCGGGGGCAGTCACGATCTCGCGGGTGACGACCACACGGGTCGGGGTCTCGGACGTGTACTCAGAGACGGCCTCCTCTTCGAAGGTGCCGTCAATCTCTGTCTCGTCGATGGTGGCCTCAGACACTGCCACGGATCCTCTCGTTAACGCCGCGTCGCACGACTACTGGGCGATCTGGGTGATCTGGAAGGGCTGCGGCTGCTGCGCCGCATGGGGGTGCTCCGGGCCGGCGTAGACCTTGAGCTTCTTGATCTGCTGCCGACCGAGCTTGTTGTGCGGGAGCATTCCCTTTACCGCCTTCTCGACGGCGCGACGCGGATTGGACTCCAGCAGTTCGCTGTAGGACGTTGCCCGCAGGCCGCCCGGATGACCCGAGTGGCGGTAGTCCATCTTCTGCTGCTTCTTCGCGCCGGTCAGGGCGACCTTCTCGGCGTTGATGATGATCACGAAGTCGCCCATGTCCATGTGAGGAGCGAAGGTCGGCTTGTGCTTGCCGCGAAGCAGGGTGGCAGCGTGGGTGGCCAGACGGCCGAGGACGACGTCGTTAGCGTCGATGACGTGCCATACGGGATCGGCATCGCCGGGCTTGGGGCTGTACGTGCGCACGGGGCGGCACCTGTCTTTCGCTCGTCGGGACTGGACTCTGCACGTGCCATCACTGGCACGTCGTACTAGGCACCATCCCTGGAACCTAGGCTGGGCGGGACCACGACCGGGGGA
>CAJAKT010000408.1 GCA_903940375.1 uncultured bacterium
CGGGTGTCTCGCCGGTGATCACGGGAGCGTCGAGGTGCTCACCCAACTCGGCGAGCTGATCGAGGTACTGGCCGATGACGAGGACGCGTTCGTCGGCATGCCGCTTGACGATCTCCTCGGTGATGCGGATCTTCTCGGGCGCGGATGCGGCGAGGCGGTAGCGATCCTCGGGCTCCGCCATCGCATACGTCATGCGATCGCCATCGGGGAGGGTGACGCGAACCTCGATGCAGTCGGCAGGCGCGATATACCCCTGGTTCTCGATGTCCTTCCAGGGCGCGTCGTAGCGCTTGGGCCCGATGAGAGAGAAGACGTCACTCTCGCGGCCGTCCTCGCGGACGAGGGTTGCGGTCAGGCCAAGTCGGCGACGTGACTGGATGTCGGCGGTGAAGCGGAAGATCGGTGCGGGGAGCAGGTGCACCTCGTCATAGATGATCAGCCCCCAGTCGCGGGAGTCGAAGACCTCGAGGTGCGGGTAGATGCCCTGCCGCTTCGTCGTCATCACCTGATAGGTCGCGATCGTGACGGGCCGGATCTCCTTGCGTGCGCCCGAGTACTCGCCGATCTCGTCGGCGGTCAGGGTCGTGCGGCGAAGCAGCTCGTCGCGCCACTGGCGGGCGGCCACGGTGTTCGTGACGAGGATGAGGGTGGTCGCCTGGGCGAGGGCCATGGCCAGGGCGCCGACGATGGTCTTGCCCGAGCCGCAGGGCAGGACGACGACCCCGGAGCCGCCGTGCCAGAAGCCCTCTGCCGCCTCTGTCTGGTACGGGCGGGGCTGCCAGTCCTCGGCCATGAGGCCGATGAGGTGGCGCTCGCCGTCGACGTAGCCCGCGACGTCCTCCGCCGGCCAGCCGAGCTTGACCAGGGCCTGCTTCAGGTGGCCGCGCTCGCTGGGGTGCACGGCGACCGTGGTGTCATCGAGGCGAGCGCCGAGCAGCGGCGAGACCTTCTTGCTGCGCAGCACCTCCTCGAGCACCGAAGGGTCGATCGCCTGCAGCACGAGGCCGTGGACGGGGTGGTTGCTCACCTGCAGGCGGCCATAGCGCGACATCGTCTCGGCGACGTCGATCAGCAGGGCATGCGGTACGGGATAGCGCGAGTAGCGCAGCAGGGTGTCGACGACCTGCTCGGCATCGTGGCCAGCAGCGCGGGCATTCCACAGCCCGAGCGGGGTCAGCCGATAGGTGTGGATGTGCTCGGGAGCCCGCTCGAGCTCCGCGAACGGGGCGATGGCCTTGCGGCATTCGGCGGCGTCAGCGTGATCGACTTCGAGCAGGAGCGTCTTGTCGCTCTGGACAATCAGGGGGCCGTCGGTCACCGCACGATGTTACGCGTCCGACGGGCTGGTCCGCGAACGCGGACGATCCGACGGCTACAGGTCGAAGAGAACCCTCAGCACAGCGCGAACCCGTTCGAACGAAACGGCGTCTATGCGGCCGAGGCGTGCGACGGCGCGAGCAGTGGACACCGAACGCACATGCTCCACCTGGGCGTGGGATGTTGAGGAGAGGCCGTTCGTGCTGTCTGGCTCAATCTCCACCCGCCATGGGTAGTCGCGCGGAGTAGTCGTCAGCGGGCAAACGAGCGCGAGCGGACCGGACATGCGGGGATTGCCGACCACGATGACAGGACGGATGAAGGCCGCCTCCGAGCCGACTGGACTCCCGAGGTCGATGAGCCAGATCTCGCGTGCTTTCACGATGCGGGTGGCTGCAGGAGATCAACGGCACTGGCGGCATCCCAGAGCGCCAGATCGGGGTCTTCGTCATGGTCGGCCTCGCGCCAGCGCTGCCAGAACAGCGACTCAAGGTAGGCAGCCAGCGCCTTCTCGATGATCGAGTCGGTGCTCTCGCCCGTCAGGTCACGCAAGTGATTCACGGCGTCGCGCGTTGAGGTGCCAACCCTGATGGTTGTCGTTGTGCTCATGTGACGATGCTAGATCATGTAGATGGATCCGTCTACAGCAGCCGCAGCAGGAGATCGGCGAGCAGGGCCGCCCGCTCCGGCATGGCCGGCACGCTGGCCCACTCGTGGTCCGCATGCGCGCCATCGCCGACCGCACCGAGGCCGTCGAGCGTCGGGATGCCCGCGGCGGCGGTCAGGTTTCCGTCGCTCGCACCACCGACCGACCGGCCCTCGATGGGCGGGAGGCCGAGGGTGACGGCCGCCGCCTGGGCGAGGGCGAACAGGGTGCCGGACGACGACTCCTCCATTGCCGGGCGGTCGATTCCGCCGAGGACGAAGATGCCAGCCGAGTTCACGGTCGGACGCCAGGCGCGCACCGCATGGTCGACGCGGGACTGCTCCGCCCACGACCACGCCCGGACATCGAGCGTCAGGCTTGCCTGGGCCGGGACAGTGTTGGCCGTGGTGCCGGCGTGCAGCAGGGTCGGCGTGACGGTGGTGCCGGCATCGGCGTCGGCCCAGGCGCTGCAGGCACCGGCGAACTCCGCGGCCGCCAGAAGGGCGTTGATGCCGCGCTCGGGATCGAGTCCGGCATGCGCGGCACGTCCCTCGACTTCGAGGGTGTACCAGGAGGTGCCCTTGCGCGCGGTCTTCAGCGCTGCGTCGATGGACGGCTCGAGCACGAGGACGGCTTCGGCATCGGTGATCGCATCGGCGATCAGGTCGCGGGATGCGTGCGAGCCGGTTTCCTCGTCGGTCGTCAGCAGCATGCCGAC
>CAJAKT010000409.1 GCA_903940375.1 uncultured bacterium
CCCGAACGAGTGGCTCGTCGACGAGATCTACGAGCAGTTCCTCGCCGACCGCAGCAGCGTCGATCCGGCCTGGTGGGAGTTCTTCGAGGGCTACACCCCACCGGACTTCTCACCCCTGGCTGCCCGACCGGCAGCGGCACCGGTACCGGCGGTCGTCGAGCCTGCGCCCGTACCGTCGACGCACCTGGTACCCGGCGCCACCAGCCTGCCGGCCACCCCCGCGCCCGCGGCCGAGGCCGACATCGTCGTCCTCAAGGGCCCGTCCGCCCGCGTCGTCGACAACATGGAGGCCAGCCTCACCGTTCCGACCGCGACCAGCGTGCGCGCCGTCCCCGCCAAGCTGCTCATGGACAACCGCACCGTCATCAACAACCACCTCGCCCGCGGCCGCGGTGGCAAGGTCTCGTTCACGCACCTGATCGGCTACGCGATCGTCCGGGCCCTCGCCGACGTCCCAGCGATGAACAACGCGTTCACCGAGAGTGACGGCAAGCCGGCGGTCCAGCGCAACCACGACGTGAACCTCGGGCTCGCCATCGACCTTGCCAAGCCCGACGGCACCCGGCAGCTGCTCGTGCCGAATATCAAGGGCGCGCAGGGCATGGACTTCGCCGGCTTCTGGGCGACATACGAGGACCTCGTCCGCAAGGCCCGCGGCGGGAAGCTCCAGGTCAGCGACTTCCTCGGCACCACGATCTCGCTCACCAACCCCGGCACGATCGGCACGCAGCTCTCCGTCGCGCGCCTGATGGCCGGCCAGGGCTGCATCGTCGGCGTCGGCGCGATGGAGTACCCGGCCGAGTGGCAGGGGGCATCGTCGGAGTCCCTCGCGCGCAATGCCGTCTCCAAGATCCTGACGCTCACCAGCACCTACGATCACCGCATCATCCAGGGCGCGCAGTCGGGTGAGTTCCTTCGCCGCATCCATGCGCTGCTTCTCGGCGAGGATGATTTCTACGGGGAGATCTTCCGCTCGCTGCGGATCCCCTACGAGCCGATCCGCTGGGCCCAGGACATCTCGGCCGGCCACGAGACCGACCTCAGCAAGACCGTCCGCGTGCAGGAGGTCATCCACGCCTACCGGGTGCGCGGTCACCTGATGTCCGACACGAACCCCCTTGAGTACGAACAGCGCATGCACCCGGATCTCGACGTGCTGCAGCATGGTCTGACGCTCTGGGACCTCGATCGCGAGTTCGCCACGGGCGGCTTCGGCGGCCGCCCGCTCATGAAGCTCCGCGAGATCCTCGGCGTGCTGCGCGACTCCTACACGCGCACCGTCGGTATCGAGTACATGCATATCCAGGATCCCGACCAGCGCGAGTGGATCCAGGACCGCGTCGAGGCCCCGCACGAGCGAACGCATCGCGATGAGCAGCTGCGCATCCTGCACAAGCTCAACGAGGCCGAGGCGCTCGAGTCCTTCCTGCAGACCAAGTACGTCGGGCAGAAGCGCTTCTCCCTCGAGGGCAGCGAGTCCCTCATCCCCCTGCTCGACGCGGTGCTCATCTGCTCGTCCAACGACAGCATCGTCGAGGTCGCGATCGGCATGCCGCACCGCGGCCGCCTCAACGTGCTCACCAACATCGCCGGCAAGTCGTACGGGCAGGTGTTCCGCGAGTTCGAGGGCGACTTCGGCGACGACCAGGTGCAGGGTTCGGGAGACGTGAAGTACCACCTGGGCACCAGTGGGCACTTCACCGCGCCCGACGGCTCCCAGACCCGCGTCTACCTCGCCGCCAACCCGTCGCACCTCGAGGCCGTCAACCCCGTGCTCGAGGGCATCGTCCGCGCCAAGCAGGACCGTCTCCCGCGCGAGGACGCCTTCAACGTGCTGCCCGTCCTCATCCATGGCGATGCGGCGTTCGCCGGCCAGGGCGTCGTCGCCGAGACCCTGCAGATGTCGCAGATCCAGGGCTACCGCACCGGCGGCACGATCCATGTCGTCGTCAACAACCAGGTCGGTTTCACGACCAGCCCCAAGTACAGCCGCTCGTCGGTCTACTCGACCGATGTCGCCCGGATGATCCAGGCCCCGATCTTCCACGTCAACGGCGACGATCCCGAGGCCGTCGTCCGCGTGGCCGAGCTCGCCTTCGCGTATCGGCAGACCTTCCACAAGGACGTCGTCATCGACCTGGTCACCTACCGCAAGCGCGGACACAACGAGGCCGACGACCCGTCACTCACTCAGCCGCTGATGTACGCGATCATCGATCAGAAGCGCTCAGTGCGTAAGCACTACACCGAGTCGCTCATCGGTCGCGGCGACATCACGCTTGAGGAAGCCGAGACTGCGCTGCGCCACTTCCAGGAGCAGCTCGAGCGGATCTTCCAGGAGACGCGCTCCGACGACGGCCAGGCGGCATTCAGCCCGTCGAAGGCCGATGTCGTGTCGGATGGCCAGCGCACGCTGACCCCGCAGGTGGCGGCGGCCGAGATCGACACCCTCATCACCCAGGATCAGATCGACACCGTCATCGCCTCGCAGCTGACGATGCCCGAGGACTTCACCGTGCATCCGCGCCTGCAGCCGCAGTTGCAGCGCCGATCAACGATGGTGAATGAGGACGCGATCGACTGGGGCATGGCCGAGGCCCTCGCCATCGGCGGGCTGCTGATGGAGGGTCGCACCATCCGGCTCGCCGGCCAGGACGTGCGTCGCGGCACGTTCGGGCACCGCCACATGGTCATCGTCGACAAGGAGACCGGCTGGCAGTACAAGCCGCTCAAGCAGTGCTACCGCGGCGACGGCAAGCTCTATGTCTACGACTCCCTGCTCAGCGAGTACGCAGCCATGGGCTTCGAGTACGGCTACAGCGTCGCGCGGCCCGATGCCCTCGTCATCTGGGAGGCGCAGTTCGGTGACTTCGCCGACGGTGCGCAGACCATCATCGACGAGTTCATCTCGTCGGCCGAGCAGAAGTGGGGCCAGCGCTCGTCGCTGACACTCCTGCTCCCGCATGGCTTCGAGGGCCAGGGGCCCGACCACTCGTCCGCCCGCATCGAGCGCTATCTGCAGTTGTGCGCGCAGGACAACATGGTCGTCGCGATGCCGAGTACGCCGGCGTCGTACTTCCACATCCTGCGGCTGCAGGCCAATGCCAAGATCGTGCGCCCGCTCATCGTCTTCACGCCGAAATCACTGCTGCGCTCGAAGCAGGCCGTCTCGAACAAGGCGGAGTTCACCAGCGGTCACTTCCACCCGCTGATCACCGACCCCGCATTCGAGGGTCCGCAGATCCGCAAGGTGCTGATGTGCAGCGGCAAGGTCTACTACGACCTGGCGAACTACCGGGCGGAGCACGGCATCACCGATGTCGCGATCATGCGGTTCGAGCGGCTCTACCCGCTGCCGTTCCGCACGCTGCCGCCGGCTTTGCTGCAGTACCCAGAGGCCGAGCTCACGTGGGTCCAGGAGGAGCCGGCCAACCAGGGTGCCTGGAGCTTCGTCGCGATGAACCTGCCGGAGATCATCAACCGGCCGGTGTTCGGTGTCTCACGTCCCGCGTCATCGTCGCCCGCCGTCGGCACGCATCAGCGGCACGAGCAGGAGCAGCGCGACCTTGTCGCGCGGGCGTTCGCGTAGTCGTGTACTTCACCGATCGGGGCATCGAGGAACTCGAGAAGCGACGTGGCGAGGAGGACGTCTCCATCGCCTGGGTCGCCGAGCGGCTGCGTGAGTTCGTCGACCTGAACCCGGAGTTCGAGACGCCGATCGAGCGGTTCGCGACCTGGCTTGCTCGTGACGACGAGGACGACGACACCGACAGTTAGCCCGCCTCGCACCGGCACCGCCCGCCCACCCCGCATGCTGCGTCACTCGTGGCTGCTCCCACCACCCATCTGCGTCACTCGTGGCTGCTCCGCGTCCGATTTGTCCAGCCACGCGTGACGCAGATGCGGGGCTGACGCGGGGGTCAGGCGGCGGGGACGGCCAGCACCGGCAGGCCAACCGAAGCGCACGCCTGCTCGAGGCGCTCGTCGAAGGTGATCATCACATCGGCACCAACGCGCAGCGCCGTGGCCAGGTGAAGGGCATCCAGACTGCGCAGTCGTGGACCGGGCAGCAACCCCGCAGCTCGATAGACACCGGCATCCAACTCGACCATGGCTAGCCGGTCGAGAAGTGCGGTAACGGATTCCTGCGACGTCGACTCGCGCACGGCAATGCGCCGGAGTTCGGTCTCGATAAGCCACCCGGCGAGCAGCGTCCCGCCCCGCTCGGCGAACGAGTCGAACAGCGCATCGACGGCCTCTGATCCGGGCTCCCGCGCCAGCAGCTTGGCCGCCGCCGAAGAATCGACGTAGGCAATCATCGCTCACCTCTGAGTTCGTCGAGGATCTCGAGAACGGGCTGCGACAGGTCCCACTTGGGGATGCTGCTGAAATCGCCAGGCTGGCGCGCCTGCGTGACCGTGAGTCCGCCGAAAGGCGGTCTCCCTGCCGGAACGAGTTCGGCAACCGGCTGCCCGTTGTTGGTGATCGTGAACGACTCCCCGGCCGCCACGGCACGCAGGATCTCGCCGCTGTTGTTGCGCAGTTCGCGGTGGCTGATGGTCCGGTGGCCCGTGGTCGTCGTCACTCGACACCTCCGTAGCACACCGTAGCACACTACCCCGTCAGCGCGTCAGCACCAGCTTGCCGCGGACATCACCATCGTTCATGACGGCGAACGCCTCGGCCGCCTGCTCCATCGGCAGCACCCGGTCGATCACCGGACGCACGCCGGTGCGCACGAGCAGGTCGACGAGGTCGCGCAGCTGCTGCAGCGTGCCCATGGTCGAGCCGACGATGGTGAGCTGAAGGAAGAAGACGCGGTTCAGGTCAGCGGGCGGGTTCGGACCGGATGTCGCGCCGGATATGACGATCCGGCCACCGGGGCGCAGCGCCTTCATCGAGTGACTCCACGTCGCCTCGCCCACGGTCTCCATGACGGCATCCACCTTCTCGGGCAGGCGGGCGCCCGACTCGAAAGCCGCCTCGGCACCGATCGTCATCGCCCACGCGCGCTTGGCCTCGTCACGCGACGTGACCCAGACCCGGCGCCCGAGCGCCTTGCCCAGCACGATCAGCGCAGTGGCGACTCCCCCGCCCGCACCCTGCACGAGCAGTAGATCCCCGGGCTGCGTACCCGACTTCTCGACGATCATCCGGTAGGCGGTGAGGTACGCGGTGGGGAGACAGGCCGCCTCCTCGAACGTGAGTTCAGCCGGCTTGTCGACGAGGTTGTGCGCCGGCACACGGACGTACTCGGCGATCGCGCCGGGGTACCGCTCGCTGAGCAGGCTGCGCCGCGGGTCGAGGGTCTCGTCGCCGTCGCCCGCCGCCGTATCGCCGACAACGGCGTGCACGATGACCTCGCGGCCGTCGTCCGTCACCCCGGCCGCATCCGTGCCCAGGATCATCGGCACCTGCTCGGCCTTCAGCGCCTGGCCCTTCAACGCCCACACGTCATGGTGGTTCAGGCTGGCCGCCTTCACGCGCACCGTCACCCACTCGTCAGGCGTCGATGGAGCATCAAGCTCCCCAACGGCAAGGCAGGACAGCGGGTCGGTCGGGCTGATGCCAGCGGCATAGACGGCGAACATGGCCCGACCCTAGCCATCCCCTCGTCGAAGGGGGGAATACCGCAGCACCAGACGGCCGATGACATTGCCGGGCGGCACCACACCGAACTGCCGGCTGTCCTCGCTGGCACCCGCGTTATCCCCCAGCACCCACCAGCCGGCACCCTCGCGCCGCTCGATGCGCTTGACGATGTGGGCATGGGGGCGGGTCGGGTGCACGAGCAGGATGACGTCCCCGGGACCCACAGCCGCGGTGCGCCGCACGAGCCACCAGTCGCCATTGCGCACCGACGGCTCCATCGACGGCCCGATGACGCGGACGCGGGTGAACGGGAGCACCCGCCCATCCTGCCGCGTGCCCCCGGCCGGCATCGGCGCTATCGTCTGCAGCACCGAAACGTCACCGAAGGAGTCCCATGCTCAAGCGTCTGGTCACGACCGTGCTCGCCCCTCGCACCACCGCCTACGCCCACTGCGATCTGCCCTGCGGCATCTACGACCCCGCCCAGGCCCGCCTCGAGGCAGAGTCCGTCAAGGCCTGCATGGTCAAGTACCACGGATCCGATGACCCGGAGTTCAAGGCCCGCGCGATCTCCATCAAGGAAGAGCGCTCGCACATGGTCAAGGAGCACCTGTGGGTGCTGTGGACCGACTACTTCAAGGCCCCGCACTTCGCGGCCTACCCCCAGCTGAACGACCTGTTCAACCAGGCCACCAAGCTGGCTGGCGCCGGCGGCACGAAGGGCACGACCGATGTGGCCGTCGCCGACGAGCTGCTCGCCAAGATCGACGAGATCGCCGTGATCTTCTGGGAGACGAAGAAGGCCTGATCTCCCCCGCGCCATCCGATGCCTCGTCACTCGTGGGGGTCTTCGCCGCTAGGCGGAGCCCCACGAATGACGAGGCATCGGCCTGTCGGGGCCCTAGGGTGGCGGGATGCCACAGGACG
This sequence comes from uncultured bacterium, assembly GCA_903940375.1. Classification (GTDB taxonomy): domain Bacteria; phylum Actinomycetota; class Actinomycetes; order S36-B12; family S36-B12; genus UBA10649. The sequence continues at coordinate 6,520 of CAJAKT010000409.1, forward strand.
CAGGACTGATCCGCCGCGCCACCTCCGAAGATGTCGCCGAGATCGTGCTCATGGTGCGCGAGCTTGCCGAGTACGAGAAGGCACTCGACGAGGCCACCGCCACCGAGGAGCAGTTCCAAAGAGCCCTGTTCGGCCCCGATCCCAAGGTCTTCGCCCATGTGGTGGAGCACGAGACCCCCGATGGCCGACGGCTGGGCGGGTTCGCGATGTGGTTCCTCAACTTCTCGACCTGGCTCGGCGTCCACGGCCTCTACCTCGAGGACCTGTACGTCCGCCCTGAGCTGCGCGGCACCGGCTACGGAAAGGCTCTTCTGGCGACCCTGGCACAGGAATGTGTCGACAACGGCTACGGCCGGCTGGAATGGTGGGTCCTTGACTGGAACGAGCCGGCACTGGGCTTCTACGGCAGCCTCGGTGCGATGCCGATGGACGAATGGACGGTGCACCGCGTCACCGGAGATGACCTGACGCGGCTCGCGAGCGGAGGAACCCCATGAGCGTGACCCTGACCTTCCCTGCCGACACGGCGAATGTCGCGCTGGCGCGCACGCTGGCCGCCGCGATGTCCGCCCGAGCCGACCTGCCGATCGACCAGCTCGAGGACGTGCGCCTCGCGGTCGACGAGGCCGTCAGCCAGGTCATCCTCGACGCACCGGCCGACGCGGACGTCACCTGCACCTTCGACGTCGACGGCACCGACCTCGGCATCACGATCTCCGCCCCAAGCGCATCCCGCGCAGTCCCCGCCCAGGACACGTTCAGCTGGACGGTGCTGCGCGCCCTCGTCGAGTCCGTCACGGCCGATGTCACCGACGGCGTCGTGACCCTGCGCCTGCAGGTCCGCCGGCACGTGCCGGCGGACGCGTGACAGCTGAGACGCCAACCCAACGCACCAGCCGCTGGGGACCGGAACAACGGCGTCGCGAAGAACAACTGCTGGGCGAACTGGCGTCGCTACCAACGGACGACCCGCGACGGGCCGCCGTCCGCGACGAGCTCGTCACGATGCACCTACCGCTCGTGCAGCACCTCGCCCGCCGTTACCGCGATCGCGGCGAGTCGCTCGACGACCTCGTCCAGGTGGGAACCGTCGGCCTCATCAAGGCCGTTGACCGTTTCGACGCGGGCAAGGGAGTCGCGTTCTCGACCTTCGCCACCCCGACCATCCTCGGAGAGATCAAACGGCACTTCCGCGACCGCACGTGGGCAGTGCGCGTTCCCCGCAGACTGCAGGAGTTGCAGGCGCAGGTCACCCGCCGCACCGATGAACTCACCCGTACCCTCAACCGCGCTCCGACCGTGCGGGAACTCGCCGAGTCGCTCGGGGTGTCGCAGGACGACATCCTCGACGCGATCGAAGCGCGACAGGCGTACTCGAGCAGCTCGATCGATGCGGGCAGCGAGGATGACGGTCTCGACACTTCGCCGCTCGCCGATCGACTGGGCGCAGAAGAGCCCGCCTTCGAGGCAATCGAGGATCGGGAGTCCTTGCGCCCGCTACTGGAGCAGCTGCCCGAACGCGAGCGCCAGATCATCAGGATGCGCTTCTTCCGCAACATGAGCCAGACCCAGATCGCCGAGGAGATGGGCATCTCGCAGATGCATGTGTCCCGCCTGCTTGCGCGCTCGCTTGCGGAGCTGCGACGCGGCCTGACGGACGCCGCCTAGTCCTGGTCGTCGATCGCACGGCCGACGCTTGGCGCGAAACTCACGATCAGGCCGACCACGCCGACGAGGGCGATGCCGATGCCCAGGTACCGCTCGGCACTTCCGGCGGACTGCGCTAGTTCATAGCCGATGAGAACTGCGATGATCTCAGACAGGATGAACGGTGCCCGTGCCCAGCGCTGGGCCCGCCACCAGCCACGTGCGACCCAGATCATTCCCACGCCGAACGCGGCCGTGATGACGACGAGCAGGATCAGGGCCGGTGCGTTCGAGACGTCCTCCGGACCTGACGTGCCTACGCGGACGGCCTCCACGACGTCGAACAGGGCGTAGGCGACCAGGCCGAGTCCTTCGAGCAGCGCGATGCCGGCCAGGACGACGAGGGAGCGGTCAGGTGCGGTCACGGACAGAACGCTAGCGGCACGGAGCACCGAACTATGCTCGTGTGGTGCGCGGTCTCCTGGTGGTCAACCCCCGTGCGACAACCACATCCCCACGCGTGATCGACGTCATCGTTCAGGCCCTGTCCAACGAGCTCGAGCTCGACGTCACCGTGACCACGCACCGCGGGCACGCGATCATGCTCGGCGAACTGGCCCTCGAGCAGCACCTCGACATCGTCGTGACCCTCGGAGGCGACGGAGTGGTCAACGAGGTGGTCAACGGGATTCTCCGCGACGGACCCGGTGACCATGTCCCACTCCTGGCAACGATCCCCGGGGGCAGCGGCAATGTCTTCGCCCGATCCCTCGGCCTGCCCAATGACGCGGTCGAGGCAACGGGCCTGATCCTGGACCGGATCCGGGTAGGCGGCTCGCGCGCCATCAGCCTGGGACGCGCCAATGATCGCTGGTTCGTCGCCAATGCTGGGATCGGCATTGATGCGGAGATCATCGCCGCCATGGAGCAGCACCGGAAGGCCGGTCGTACAGCCACCCCCGCGCGCTACCTGACGACCACCCTGAATCAGTTCTTCCGCAGCACGAATCGCCGCGAACCGGCCCTGACCCTGACGCGCAGCACCGGTGACGACCACGCCGTCGAGCGACTCGAAGGGGTCTACCTCGCGTTCGTCCAGAACACCTCACCCTGGACCTTCTACGGCTCCTGGCCCATCAATCCCTGCCCTGACGCGTCATTCGAGACGGGGCTCGACGTCTTTGCGCTCCGTCGTATGCACGTGCCGACCGCGCTGGTGGCCGCGCGCCGGATGCTGACCAGTTCGAGCGGCGGCACTGCTCGCGGCGGGATCGTCTCCTGGCACGACCAGCCGGGCTTCACCCTCACGGCCCGTCGGCCCACGGCACTGCAGATCGACGGCGAGGGAATCGGCACGACCACTGAGGTGGTGTTCACCAGCCAGCCGGCCGCCCTCCGGGTGGTCTGCTGACCCGTGTCCGCGGCATGCACGTGCAAGCGCTTTCCTCGTCATCCGATAATCGGACGGACAAACCACACTTATCAGGCCGTTGTGACCTCGCTGTGACCTAACCGACAGTTCCCGACTGCCCGAAAGCGTGTTTTCCCCTTGTGGCCTTTGGAATCCTCTGCGAACCTATACAGGCCCGATGCTTTGACGGGCCGGCTTCCCTCCTTCGAGTCCGCCCGGGCGATCCCCGGACTGCCTCGTTCGCGCCGGCACGTGAAAGCAATCACGAGCACTGGAAGACCCCGGTGCCTGCCCCAAATGGAGTGATTGCGCATGGACTGGCGCCACGAGGCTGCCTGCCGTGACGAAGACCCGGAACTCTTCTTCCCCATCGGCAACACCGGACCTGCCTTGGTCCAGATCGAAGAAGCCAAGGCCGTGTGCCGTCGCTGCAGCGTGGTTGATGAATGTCTCCGGTGGGCTCTTGAGACCGGCCAGGACGCGGGCGTCTGGGGCGGACTGAGCGAGGACGAGCGTCGTGCGCTCAAGCGCCGCAATGCGCGCCTGCGAGCTCGCAGCAACGCCTGACCTGCGAGGCTCAGTCGGGCAGAGTGAAGCCGGTGCTCAGCATCGGGCCGATCTCCCCTGCCGGGACGGCAGCGCTGAAGAGGTACCCCTGAGCACCTGAGCACCCGGCACTTCGCAGGAACGCAGCCTGGTCGACGTCCTCCACGCCTTCAGCGGTCACCGTCATACCCAGTGACTCGGCCAGCCGAGCGATGCCTACCACCAGTTGACCCTCCTCCTGGCTCGTCGTCACGCGCGAGACGAAGCTGCGGTCGAGCTTCAAGACCGAGATCGCGTATTCGCGCAGGTAGGACAGCGAGGCGTAGCCGGTACCGAAGTTGTCGACCGCGATGCGTACACCACGCGCCCCGAGGCCGCGCAGGTTCCGCTCGACGACGACAGCCCCCTTCAAGAGCGACGCCTCGGTGATCTCCACACTCAGATAGCGCGGCTCGAGCCCGCTCGCAGCGAGGGCACTATCCACCGCGTTGAGCAGCTCCGGGTCAGCCAACTGGACCGTGCTGATGTTGACGCGGACGGTCAGTGGTGGACCGGACGTTGTCGCTGCCCACGTGACGGCGTCCGCGCAGGCAGTCTTCAACGCCCACGATCCCAGCGACAGGATGAGTCCGGTTTCCTCAGCGACCTGGATGAAGCGGTCGGCCGTGTAGATATCGCCGTCGGGGTGGTGCCATCGCAGCAGTGCCTCGACCGCAACGATCGATCCGGTCGCTAGGTCGATCTCCGGCTGGTACCAGACCTCCAGCTCCTCATGCTCGATCGCCTGGGCCAGCCGCACCTCGATGCTCGCACGGGTAGAGAGCGCATCCCGCATGCCATCACCGAATGCCAGGACGCGGTCGCGGCCCTGCGCCTTGGCTCCGTAGAGGGCAGCGTCCGCCTCGCGCAGCAGATCCTCAGCAGCACCGTTGCCCGACGACACGGTCACGCCCACGCTGATGGTCGCGAAGAGCTCGCCACCACGATGCGCGAAGGGCCGACGGAACTGCTCCACCAGCCGAGCGGCACCCCGCGCCGCCTCGTCCGGATCCTCCAGCTCGCGCATCACCACCACGAACTCGTCCCCGCCGGGTCGAGCGAGCATGTCGCTGGCGCGCACCATTTCGTGCATCCGCGCTGCCGCAGCCACCAGCAGTTCGTCACCGCCCGCGTGGCCGAGGGAGTCGTTCACGGACTTGAACCGATCAATGTCCATCACGAGCACCGCCGTGAAGCGGCCCGACCGACGGGCAGCCGACTGCGCACGGGCGATCTCGTCCATCATCTCGGCGCGGTTGGCCAGACCGGTCAGTGGATCGCGGGTAGCCCGGTCGAGCAGGGAGTCCTCGGCTCGCTTGCGCTCGGTCACATCGCGGGTGCTGGTGATGACATGCTCGACCGACCCAGCGGCATCGAGCTCAGGCACCAGCGTCGCCTCGAACCACGAGGTGCCGTGGACACCTGTCCACTCGAACTGGAATGCGCCCGGCTCACCTGACGCGAACACGGCGGACACCTGCGACTCCCACATCTCAGCGTCTCCCGCAGCCGCAGGCAGTTCAGCGATCCTGCGACCCAGCCACTCCTCGCCCGGCAGGCCGGAAACGTGAATCAGGTGGTCATTGACGAAGTCGACGCGCAGGTCCCGGTCATACCGAGCGACCGCCTGGTGCGTGTTGGCCAGCACGATGCGCAGCATCTCCGCATCCGCGAATCGCCGGGCATCGTCGAGCCGACGCTCCGTGACATCCTCGTTGGTACCGGTGATCCGGGTCGGCAGGCCGTCGGCCCCCCATTCGACGGGCATTCCGCGGGTGCGCACCCAGACCCAGTGCCCGTCACTGTGGCGCATCCGCAGTTCGTGGTCATAGAACTGATGCAGTCCCTCGATAACGCGGTCGATGTCGGCGCCAGCTTCCACCACATCGTCGCGGTGGCACATCCTGCGTACATCATCGATAGTCAGGGTGGGCGCCGCAGAGAACGGGTAGCCGAAGATCTCCAGGGTCCGGCTGCTGAAGTGCATCGCACCGGTGCGCACGTCCCAGTCCCACGTACCCAGGCGACTTGCCTGGAGTGCGAACTCGAGTCGCTCCTTTCCGGCGGCGAGCTCGCCCTGGAGCGCCAGCAGGCTCCGCCGGGCCAACACGCGCTCGTGTATGTCGCGGATCGTCTCTACGCGCCCGATCACGACACCGTCGTCATCGACCAGCGGCTTGGCACGTGCAGCCATCCATCGGTACTCGCCGTTCTTGTGCCGGAAGCGGAGCTCGAGTTCCGCGCCCTCCGCGCGATCCCTGTCGCGGGTCAGCTCCTCTCGGGCCGCGGCCATGTCATCCGGATGAACGAGGTCCGCGCCGTTGAGGTGCGGCGCCTCCTCCGCCGAATAGCCGAGGACCCGTTCGAGGGAGGGGGACGCCCACGAAAGTGCGCCGGTCGGGGCGACCACCATCACGGCGACGGTGGTGTTCTCCGCCAGCAGCCGGTAGCGCCACTCCAGGGAGTCCATGGGGCTGGCCGCACTGCGGGCTTCGCCAGCAGCTCGTGGTGCCCCCTCGGTGCTCACGGGGTGAGACTAGGCCCCGTTGCTTGCGGTTGGATCACGAAATTATGAATAGGCACACAACACTTTTGCCGCATTTCATGACAGAGTTGACAAATGCGTGACGCGATTAGCCTCGCCCAGCCGTTGGCACCGTCACGACCACTGCCGTGCCTGCCGCCGACGAGCCGATCTCACACGTTCCGTGAAGGTCGCCGGACACCAGCGACTGCACGATGCTGAGGCCCAGCCCGGTCGCCGCCTCGTCGAAGTCGGCAGGCAGTCCTACCCCGTTGTCACTCACCGTCATCACCAATGCGTCGGCCGCAGAGGACATGACCCGCTCGAGCTCGACGGTGACCTCGGACGGATGCGCATGCTCGACCGCGTTGTGGAGGAGTTCCGAGACCGCCATGGCCAGTGGCGTCGCCAGGTCGGCCGACAGCGAGCCCCAGGATCCTGTCCGGACGATCACGGGTGCCTCTCCTGCTCCCGCATAGGCGGGTGCCAGGTCGCGCACCAGGCCCACGACGCGGTCGACGATCTCGTCGAAGTCGACTCGCTCGCCGGTGTCAGCCGACAGCGACTCATGCACGACAGCGATTGCCGCAACGCGCAGTTCGGCCTCGGCCAGGGCTTCCTTTGCCTCGATGGTCGAGGCGCGCCGTGCCTGCAGGCGCAGCATCGCGGCCACTGTCTGCAGGTTGTTCTTGACGCGATGGTGAATCTCGCGAATGGTCGCATCCTTGCTGATGAGTGCACGTTCGCGGCGTCGAAGATCGGTTGCGTCCTGGAGGAACACCAGCGTTCCCGCGGATGCGCCATCACGGACGAGCGGGATACCCCGCAGCAGCACGACGGCCTTCACGTTCTCGATATCCGCTCTGCCGGCCGCCCGACCCGATGCCACAGCCGACAGCGTCTCGTCCATCGGGCCAGGTCGGTGCGAGAGCCGTAGGGCAAGTTCGGCGAACGGCGAACCGACGACATCGGTGGCCAGGCCCAGCCGGCGAAGCGCACTGACGGCATTGGGGCTTGCATAGGACACCGCCCCGGTCGAGTCCAGCCGCACAATGCCGTCACCCACACGCGGGGTCTCCGTCGAATCGATGCCGGTCTCGGCCACCGGGAACTGCCCCTCGACCAGCATGGCGAACAGGTCATCGGCGGATGTCAGGTAGATCTCCTCGAGCTGCCCGGCCACACGCGGCGTACCGGAGGCCCGTCGGGCGACGACTCCGATGACCCGGCCTGCCGTCCGCACCGGATAAGCCTCCGTCTCGTCCGGTACCCACGGGTGCTCGTTCTCCCGACGGGCAACCGGCCGGCCGAAGGCCGCCGCCTGATCCAGTTCGGGGTACCGACCACGCGGCACGAAAGCACCGACAACATCATCAGGC
>CAJAKT010000410.1 GCA_903940375.1 uncultured bacterium
CACCGGTGTTCTCCTTGTCGGGACGCTGTCGGATGGACAGCAGGGCGGGCGTCTTCGGTGGGCGATACTGGGTTCGAACCAGTGACCCCTCGCGTGTGAAGCGAGTGCTCTACCACTGAGCCAATCGCCCGAAGTGCGATCACCTTACCCCAGCAGGCTACCGGCTCTAGGCGCGGCAACCCCGTTTTGTCCCCATCTGCGGGTTACCGTGGTGTTTCCAACGAAGCAAGGAGCACCTATGCGCATCACCAGCCGCAGACGCGGCCTCATCCTCGGGGCGGTCACCGCCTCGGCAGTCGTGCTCGGCAGCCTCGCTATCGCGGCGACTCCGGCGCAGGCCGCCGTCACCGGGTTCGGCGGTCCGGTCGGCGTGACGCAGACCGTGACCGTCTCAGATACCTCCCCTAGCCTCATGGGCGAGACGACCTGCACAGTGATCCCCACCATCAACGGCGTGACCCAGCCGTCGGTCATCGGCACTCTGACCAACGGCACCCTGACCTTCCTGTGGGCGCCCGCCTCGATCGGTGCTGCCACCTTCTCGCTCCCCGACTGCTCGACCCTGTCGAACATTCCTGCGGCATCCATCACGCAGGTGAGCACCATCAGCGTGATCTCCACGCCCAACACCGCGCAGATCGGCGTGGCCACCAAGATCCTGGTCACGGTGCAGTCCGCTAGCCCGAGCGCCTACGCCCCGACCGGGCAGGTTGTCGTCCGCGATGCCAACCAGGCTGTGCTCGCCCGCATGGGCCTGACCGCCGGACCGGGCACCGGACAGGCCTTCGCCTACTTCTGGTGGACCCCGACCGTGGCCGGCACGTTCTTCTTCCAGGCCACTTACAGCGGTGACACGAATGCGACCACCTCGGTGTCCCCGCAGGACACGATCATCGCAACGGTGAGTGGCGGCACGATCTCACTCATTGCTCCCAGCACGATGACGCAGAGCGTGCCGGTGCTTCTGACCGCCACGGTACTGCCGAACGGCGTGCAGGGCTCGGTCGGTTTCACCGTCAACGGCGCACCTATCAGCGCATCGATCCCGATCGTCAACAACACGGCGTCGTTCCTGTGGACCCCCAACGTCGTGGGCCTCGTCACCGTGGGTGCGAGTTACACGACCAACCAGGGGGGCTCCGGCTCCACATCATCGCGGGTGACGATCGTCGCGGGACCGGCGTCCCGGGACGTCATCTCCCTGACCCAGCCGGGCGTCGGCCCGTGGGCGCCCAATGGTGTCTACACGCTGCCCAACGGTGCGACGTTCACCTTCGCTGCCTCGACCCTCTCGGGCGCGGCCGTGACGCTGAGCGAGAGCGGCCCATGCCAGGTGTCCGGGCTGTCGATCGTGATCGACACGGGCTCCGGCCAGTGCAACCTGGTGGCGACCAGCCCCGGTGGCAATGGCTACGCCGGTGTTCAGCAGGGCTACACGGTCTCGATGGTGCCCGGCAACCAGACGGCAGCCCTCGCGGCCCCGAACTCGGGGAACTTCAGCAAGGGCCGGACCATCCGCCTGCAGAACCCGACACAGGGCCAGACCAACGCGGGTCAGAACATCACGTGGCGGGTCACCAGCGGCGGTAACCGCTGCCGCCTCGCGTACCCGTCGAACGGTGCAGTGAACCTGCGCCTGACGCGTACCGGTCAGTGCAACGTCACGGCGCGCGCGCCGGGCGTAGCAGGCTCGTGGAACGCTTTCCGGCTGGATCGCTCCTACCGGGCCCGCTAGTCACGCAGCACCACACGACGAAGGGCCCCGGCCATCTGCCGGGGCCCTTCGTGCATGGGCTGGCGGATACTGTGCGACCAGGCAGGCGCCCCGTCTGCCGCGAATCCCGGGGAGAGACGTCATGACGTGGAATGCAGCACTAGGAAAGCGCATCGCCGCCGTCAGCGTGATCGCCCTCATGACTGCTCCACTGACGGCACCGGCCTACGCCGCGACCCCGGCGAAGACCTACACGGCGTCGCAGGTGAAGAAGCACAACAAGCCCGCCGACTGCTGGTCGATCGTCAATGGACGCGTCTACAACCTCACCGGCTACATCAGCAGGCACCCGGGCGGCAGCGCGAGAATCATCGGGATGTGCGGCAAGGACGGATCGTCCGCCTACAGCGGACAGCACCGCGGCTCTGCAGCGGCGAGTGCGTCACTGAAGCCGTACAAGATCGGGACGCTCGCCTGACCGACTCGCGTCGGACGGTCAGGGGTCGATGTCGAGCGCAGCGCGCGCGTCGAAGGACGCCTGCAGTTCGCGAGCGATCGGCCCTGC
>CAJAKT010000411.1 GCA_903940375.1 uncultured bacterium
GCGATGTGGGGTCGACCGCTGAAGGCGCTGTTCGGCAGGCCGCGGCGCATCCAGGCGCGGTGGATATAGGCGTTGCGGTCGTCGCCGCCGTACCACTGGGCGCTGCGAAGATCCGCTGCCCTCGTGTCGTCAGCCATGGGGTCCATTCCCGAAACGAGGATCTACTATCCGAGGGATGAAGCCTACTGAGAACTCGCGATGACCCGCACGCTGCGCGTCGGCATGATCGGCTACGCCTTCATGGGTGCCCTGCACTCACAGGCCTGGCGCACCCTCTACCACGTCTACGACCTCGGTGCCGACGTGGAGATGCGTGCGATCTGCGGGCGGAACGAGGAGGCGGTGTCCGCGGCGGCGAAGAAGCTCGGCTGGGCCTCGTACGAGACCGACTGGCGCAGGCTGATCGCCCGCGACGACATCGACATCGTCGACATCTGCACTCCCGGCAGTTCGCACGAGGAGATCGCCGTTGCTGCGCTCGCGGCGGGCAAGCACGTGCTGTGCGAGAAGCCGCTGGCCAACACGGTCGCCGAGGCGGAGCGGATGGCGGCGGCAGCAGCAGCGGCGCCGGGCACCTCGATGGTCGGGTTCAGCTACCGCACCGTCCCGGCCATCACCTACGCGCGCGACCTCGTCGCGCAGGGCCGGCTGGGCCGGATCTTCCATGTTCGCGCGGTCTACCTGCAGGACTGGATCGTCGACCCCGAATTCCCGCTGGTGTGGAGACTGAGGCGTGAGGAGGCCGGGTCCGGCGCCCTGGGTGACATCGGTGCGCACATCATCGATGCGACGCAGTTCATCACCGGCAGCAGCATCACGGGGGTCAGCGGCCTGACCGAGACGTTCATCGCCGATCGGCCGCTGGTCGGCGAGGTGCACGGGCTCAGCGCCACGGCGAGCAGTGAGCGCGGCGCGGTCACCGTCGATGACGCCGCGCTGTTCCATGCACGCTTCGACAACGGCTCGATCGGGTCATTCGAGGCAACGCGATTCGCGAACGGCCGGCGCAACGGCATTGAGATCGAGATCAACGGGTCACTCGGCAGCCTGCGGTTCGACTTCCAGTCGATGAACGAGCTGTTCGTATACGACCACACGGTCGATGCGAAGGATGCCGGCTGGACGCGCATCTCCGTGACGCAGCCCGACCATCCGTATATGAGCGCGTGGTGGCCGCCCGGGCACATCATCGGCTACGAGCACACCTTCACCCACGAGTTCCGCGACTTCGTCGATGCGATCGTCAGCGGGACGCCCGCCCGCCCGTCGTTCGCCGACGGCCTGCAGGTGCAGCGGGTGCTGGATGCCGTCGAGCGCAGCGCGGCCAGTGAGTCGCGCTGGACGATAGTGCCGGAGTAGCCGCATGACGACGTGGGTGGCGCAACCGGCAACCGAGGAGCAGTTCGTCCTCGGTGAGGGACCGGTCTGGGACGGGACGCGGCAGCGACTCCTGTGGGTAGACATCGTCCAGGGCCTCGTGCTCGAAGGGGTCCTCGAGGATGACCGCATCCGGGTGACGGCACGTCACGAGTTTCCGCAGACCGTGGGAGCGGTGACCGTGGCCGCCGACGGGAGGCTGCTCGTGGCTGCACATGGCCATCTCGTCGTCATGAACGAGCGTGGCGACCGCAGCGACGGACCGCGCGTCGTGCCGAGCGGGCAGGACCGGCGCCTCAACGACGGCAAGCCGGATCCGGTCGGGCGCTACCTTGTCGGTACGCGTGCTTTCGGTCCGTCAACGTCCGAGGAACTTGTGCGCATCGGCGCCGACGGGAGCGTCAATGTCATCGACGATGACCTCACCCTGGCCAACGGCCTGGCCTGGTCGCCGGATGGCTCGCTGCTCTACACGGTCGACACCCTCGCTGGAGATATCTGGGTCCGGGACTACGACGTGGCTACTGGATCGACGGGGGAGCGGCGGCTGTTCGTCCACGTGACCGACGGCTACCCCGACGGCATCTGCACGGACAGCGAGGGCCATGTGTGGGTCGCGATCTGGAGCCGGGGTGAGGTCCGTCGGCTCGATCCATCGGGCTCCTTGGTGGGTCGGGTGCTCGTGCCGGCCCCGCATACGTCGAGCGTGGCCTTCGCGGGCCCGAACCTTGATGTGCTCGTCATCACGACCGCCACCGATGAGCTCGACGATGCGAGCCTCGCGGCGTACCCCGACTCCGGTCGGCTCTTTCTCTCGCACGTGGGCGTGACCGGCACCCCCGTCGCGCACTGGGACCCCGCCACCTGAGAGATTCAGACCACGAACCACGACAGGAGCAGTCATGTACCTCATGCGCATCGGAGACCCCGGAGCCGAGAAGCCCATCGTCCGCATAGATGAGGCGACCTACGTCGACGTGTCAGACCTGACGCCGGACTTCGACGAGGCCTTCTTCGGCAGCGAGGGCATCGAACGCATTCGAGTCGCGGTGGCAGTGCGCGCGGAGGCAGGCGAGGTCACGGCTTTCGCGGGTGAGCGCATCGGCGCACCGATCGCGCGCCCGCACCAGATCCTGTGCATCGGCCTGAACTACAGCGATCATGCGGCTGAGACTGGCCAGGCAGTTCCCGACGAGCCGATCCTGTTCACCAAGTCGCCGAACACGCTGATTGGCCCCAATGACGATGTCCGCATCCCGCGCGGCTCGACCAAGCCCGACTGGGAGGTCGAGCTCGGCATCGTCATCGGTCGCCGCTGCAGCTACCTCGAGTCACCGGAGGAGGCCGCCGCATCGATCGCGGGCTTCTGCGTCGTGAATGATGTCAGCGAGCGTGCCTTCCAGATGGAGCGCAACGGCCAGTGGTCCAAGGGCAAGTCGGCGGAGACGTTCAACCCAGCCGGCCCATGGCTCGTCACGCCTGACGAGATCGGGAACGTGCTCGATCTCGATATGTGGCTCGACGTGAGCGGGGTCCGACGCCAGACCGGCACGACCTCGACGATGATCTTCGACCCGTACTTCATCGTGCAGTACCTGAGCCAGTTCCTCGTGCTCGAGCCCGGCGATCTCATCAACACCGGCACCCCGCCCGGTGTCGGCATGGGCTGGAAGCCGCCGGTGTGGCTCCAGCCCGGCGACGTCATGGAGCTCGGGATCGCCGGGCTCGGCAGCCAGCGGCAGAACGTCCTGGCACCTCGGTGAGTGATCGCGAGTTCGAGGGCCTCGTGGCCCTCGTCACGGGTGGTGCGAGCGGTATCGGTGCCGCGACGGCGTCCCTCCTCGTGACACGTGGCGCACGAGTCGCCGTTCTCGATCGCGACGTCACCGGCGCACCTAGCGACACCCTGGCCATTCCCTGTGATGTCTCGGATGCGGGCGACGTCGATGCTGCTGTTGCGGCCGTCGTGGAGCGCTTCGGGTCACTGGACATCGTCGTCAACAACGCCGGAATCGGTGCTGTCGGCGATGTCAGCGCCAATGATGATGCCGAATGGCAGCACGTCCTCGACGTCAATGTCATTGGCATGGCGCGTGTCGCGCGCGCGGCGCTTCCGCACCTGCGCGCATCCGAGCACGCTGCGATCATCAACACCTGTTCGGCGGTGGCCTTCGTCGGGGTCCGCAATCGTGCGCTGTACTCCGCGAGCAAGGGGGCCGTCGAGGGGCTGACGATGGCGATGGCCGCCGACCATGTGCGCGAGGGCATCCGGGTGAACGCCGTTGCACCCGGCACGGCATCGACACCGTGGGTCGACCGTCTCCTCGCTGACGCCGCCAGCCCCGAAGAGATGCGTGCCGCCCTGAATGACCGCCAGCCGCTCGGTCGCATGGTCACGGCGGAGGAAGTTGCGAACGCGATCGCCCACCTCGCGTCGCCGCTCAGCGCCTCGACCACGGGCATCGTCCTGCGCGTTGATGCCGGCATGACGACGTTGAGGATCTGACGTGGTCGAACGTCACCGCGAGGTCGTGCTCAGCGGCCCTGGCGAGGTGCACGTCGTCGACGTGGATGACACGGCACCTGGGTCAGGCGAACTGCTGATCGCTCCCGAGGCGGTCGGGATCTGTGGCACCGACGTGGACCTGCTCGACGGCACCATGGGGTATCTCACCAGCGGAATCATCAGTTACCCCCTGACACCTGGTCACGAGTGGTCGGGCACGGTGCTCGCGGTCGGCGAAGGGGTGGACGGCTTCAGCCCGGGGGATCGTGTTGTGGGCGAGGCCCCGATCGGCTGCGGTACGTGCCAGGTGTGCGCTTCTGGGGAGTACCACCTGTGCCCAGATCGCGTCGAGACCGGTTTCATCCGGCAGCCCGGTGCCCTGACCGAGCGCTTCCGCTACCCCGCTCGCGGCGCGCACCGACTGCCGCCGCATGTAGCGATGCAGGACGCCGCTCTGATCGAGCCATTGGCCGTCGCGTACCGCGGCGTGCATCGGCTGCTCTCGCATGGTGGTGGACGGCTGCTCGTGGTGGGCGGTGGGACGATCGGGCTGCTGTGCGCAATGACGGCGCAGGCACTCGGTGTCGAGGACATCGTCGTGGTCGAGCCACAGCC
>CAJAKT010000412.1 GCA_903940375.1 uncultured bacterium
CCGCAGCGCTCGCAGATGATGCCCTTGAAGCGCACGCGCTTGTACTTGCCGCAGTAGCACTCCCAGTCGCGGGTGGGCCCGAAGATCTTCTCGCAGAACAAGCCGTCCTTCTCTGGCTTGAGCGTGCGGTAGTTGATGGTCTCGGGCTTCTTCACCTCGCCATAGGACCAGGTGCGAATGTCCTCGGCAGTTGCAAGGCCGATGCGCAGTTCGTCGAAGAAGTTGACGTCAAGCACGTTGTGTGTCCTTTGCTTGTTTCGGTCTTCGGTCAGTTCGGGTTCGGTACTGCAGCCAGGTGGCTACAGCTCGTCGACGCTGCTCGGCTCTCGGCGGGACAGGTCGATGCCGAGTTCCTCGGCTGCGCGGAAGACGTCGTCATCACTGTCGCGCATCTCGATGGACATGCCGTCACTGGACAGCACCTCCACGTTGAGGCACAGGGACTGCATCTCCTTGATGAGAACCTTGAACGACTCGGGAATACCCGGTTCGGGGATGTTCTCGCCCTTGACGATGGCCTCGTAAACCTTCACGCGACCGAGCACGTCATCGGACTTGATGGTGAGCAGCTCCTGCAGTGCGTAGGCAGCGCCGTACGCCTCGAGGGCCCACACCTCCATCTCGCCGAAACGCTGTCCGCCGAACTGCGCCTTACCGCCCAGCGGCTGCTGGGTGATCATCGAGTACGGACCGGTCGAACGAGCGTGGATCTTGTCGTCGACCAGATGGAGCAGCTTCAGGATGTAGATGTAGCCAACGGCAATGCGCCCGGGGATGGGCTCACCACTGCGACCGTCGAACAGGTTGGCCTTGCCGTCGTTGCCGACGAGCTTGAGGCCGTCGTCGGTGACGCGGGTCGAGTCCAGCACGAGTGCCAGCTCCTCCTCGCGAGCGCCGTCGAAGACCGGCGTGGCGACCTTGGTCTTGCGAGGAACGCTCTTGGCCTCCTCGGGCAGCCGAACACCGCGCGGATCCGCGGGATCGACCTCCCAGCCGGCAGATGCCGCCCAGCCCAGGTGCGTCTCGAGGATCTGGCCGATGTTCATTCGACCAGGGACGCCCAGCGGGTTCAGGACCACGTCGACGGGCGTGCCGTCTTCGAGGAACGGCATGTCCTCCGGGGGCAGGATCTTGGCGATGACGCCCTTGTTTCCATGCCGACCGGCGAGCTTGTCGCCCTCGGTGATCTTGCGCTTCTGGGCGATGTAGACGCGCACCAGGCGATTGACGCCCGGGGGCAGTTCGTCGCCCTCGTCGATGTCGAAGACGCGGACGCCGATGACCTTGCCGGACTCGCCGTGAGGCACCTTGAGCGACGTGTCGCGAACCTCGCGGGCCTTCTCACCGAAGATGGCGCGCAGGAGGCGCTCCTCCGGGGTGAGCTCGGTCTCGCCCTTGGGCGTGACCTTGCCGACGAGAACGTCACCGGGCACGACATCCGCGCCGATCCGGATGATGCCGCGCTCGTCGAGATCGGCGAGCACCTCATCCGAGACGTTCGGGATATCGCGGGTGATCTCCTCCGGGCCCAGCTTCGTGTCGCGGGCGTCGACCTCGTGCTCCTCGATGTGGATCGAGGAGAGGACGTCGTCCTGGACCAGCCGCTGGTTGAGGATGATCGCGTCCTCGTAGTTGTGGCCCTCCCATGACATGAATGCCACGAGCAGGTTGCGCCCGAGTGCCATCTCGCCCAGTTCGGTCGAGGGGCCGTCAGCGACGACCTGACCCTTCTCGACGCGCTCGCCCTCGCTCACGATGGGCTTCTGGTTGAAGCAGGTGCCCTGGTTCGAGCGGTGGAACTTCTCGAGGCGGTAGGTGTCGTAGCCACCCTCGTCATTGGCGACGGTGACCGAGTCAGCCGAGACCTCGGACACGACGCCGGCCTTGGCAGCCTTGATGACATCGCCTGCGTCGTACGCAGCACGGAACTCCATGCCGGTGCCGACGAGAGGTGCCTCTGCCCGCAGCAGCGGGACAGCCTGGCGCTGCATGTTCGAACCCATGAGCGCACGGTTGGCGTCGTCGTGCTCGAGGAACGGGATCATGGCCGTTGCGACCGACCACAGCTGGCGCGGCGAGACGTCCATGTAATCAACGTCGGCGGGCAGCACGTAGTCGACCTCGCCACCCTTGCGGCGGCACAGGACACGGTCCTCGGTCATCGCACCGTTGGCAGCCAGCGGAGTGTTGGCCTGCGCGATGACGTGCAGGTCCTCCTCGTCGGCAGTGAGGTAGTCGACCTGGTCGGTGACCTTGCCCTTGACGGCCTTGCGGTAGGGCGTCTCGACGAAGCCGAACGCGTTGATGCGGGCGTACGTCGCCAGCGAGCCGATCAGGCCGATGTTCGGGCCTTCCGGGGTCTCGATCGGGCACATGCGGCCGTAGTGGGACGGGTGGACGTCGCGGACCTCGAAGCCGGCCCGCTCGCGGGACAGGCCACCGGGGCCAAGCGCCGACAGGCGACGCTTGTGCGTCAGGCCCGACAGCGGGTTGGTCTGATCCATGAACTGGGACAGCTGTGACGTGCCGAAGAACTCCTTGATCGACGCCACCACAGGGCGGATGTTGATCAGGGTCTGCGGCGTGATCGCCTCGACGTCCTGGGTCGTCATGCGCTCACGCACAACACGCTCCATACGCGACAGGCCGGTGCGGATCTGGTTCTGGATCAGCTCACCGACCGTGCGCAGACGACGGTTGCCGAAGTGGTCGATGTCGTCGGTCTCGCAGGCAACCTCGCCACGCGGGCCGTCCATCGTGGTCAGGCCCGCATGCAGCCGAACCAGGTACTCGACCGTGGCGACGATGTCCTCACGAGTGAGCACGCTCTGCTCGAGGGGCTGGTCGAGGCTGAGCTTCTTGTTCACCTTGTAGCGGCCGACCTTCGCGAGGTCGTAGCGCTTCGGGTTGAAGTAGAAGTTGTCGAGGAGGTTGCGCGCGTTGTCAACGGTCGGCGGTTCGCCCGGACGCAGCTTGCGGTAGATGTCGAGCAGCGCGTCTTCCTGGCTGCCGATGTTGTCCTTCTCGAGAGTGGCCATGAAGGTCTCGTACTGGCCGAAACGCTCGACGATCTCCTCGCGCGTCATGCCGAGGGCCTTGAGCAGCACGCTCACCGGCTGCTTGCGCTTGCGGTCGACGCGGACGGCGACGAGGTCCTTCTTGTCGATCTCGAACTCGAGCCACGCACCACGGCTCGGAATGATCTTGGCGACGTAGACATCCTTGTCGGTGACCTTGTCGACTGAGCGCTCGAAGTACACGCCAGGCGAACGGACCAGCTGCGACACGACGACACGCTCGGTGCCGTTGATGATGAAGGTGCCCTTGTTGGTCATCAGCGGGAAGTCGCCCATGAACACGGTCTGCGACTTGATCTCGCCGGTCTCGTTGTTCATGAACTCTGCCGTGACGAACAGCGGCGCCGCGTACGTGAAGTCCTTCTCACGGCACTGGTCGACCGTGTACTTCGGCGGCTCGAACCGATGGTCGCGGAAGGACAGCGACATCGACCCGGCGAAGTCCTCGATCGGGCTGATCTCCTCGAAGATCTCCGTGAGGCCCGAAGACTGCGGGATCTCGGTGTTGCCAGCGGCGATCTGGGCCGCGACCCGTGCCCGCCAGTCCTCACCGCCCAGCAGCCAGTCGAAGCTCGCTGTCTGCAGCGCCAGCAGATCCGGCACCGCAAGCGGCTCGCGAATCTTGGCGAAGGAGACCCGGGTGAGTCCCGGGGAGAGGGGCGTTACGTCGGAACGCGAGGGGGCCAAGATCAGTTCCTTCCACGGTTCGGTGCGGTTCAGTGCCTCACTGGCGCGCTGCGCCCACGCCTCGGAAGCCTGGACTGTCAAATCCGCAGATGCGGAGGCAACAGCTCAGGGTGAGATGAATGGAGGGCAGCGCAAAGCGGCAGTCTACCCGCTGGGCACACCGCTGTCCAACCCCGGGTCTGCGTTCGCTCATCCCTCGACCCGGTCCGAGCGCCTCGGCGGCGACAGCGAAGCTGCGCCGGGCACCTCGGGCGGGTCCTCGTCGAGCGGGCCGGAGCCTGGGGACCTGCCGCACGATCGAAATCGTGCGCAGGAGGATGGTGACGCGCCAATCGCGAAACGTCAAGCACCACGGGGGTTTTCCGGCCGGATGTAATCAACACGTAACCTGCCGCGAACGGCCCACGGCCTGTCCCCGGACAGCCGAAGGGCGGCCCCTCACGGGACCGCCCTTCGTCGTACGTGCAGCGAACTACTTCAGGGTGACCTTGGCGCCGGCGCCCTCGAGGGCCTCCTTGGCCTTCTCTGCGGTCTCCTTGTTGACCTTCTCCAGGACAGCCTTGGGGGCGGCCTCGACCAGATCCTTGGCCTCCTTCAGGCCGAGGTTGGTGAGTGCGCGCACCTCCTTGATGACCGGGATCTTGTTGTCGCCAGCCGACTCGAGAACGACATCGAACTCGTCCTGCTCGGCAGCGGCCTCGCCACCGCCGCCACCGGCGGGGGCAGCGGCTGCCACGGCCACGGGGGCCGCAGCGGTGACGTCGAAGGTGTCCTCGAACTGCTTCACGAAATCAGAGAGCTCGAGCAGCGTCATTTCCTTGAACGCGTCGAGAAGCTCATCGGTGCTCAACTTCGCCATGGTGGCGTCCTTTCGGGTAAA
>CAJAKT010000413.1 GCA_903940375.1 uncultured bacterium
CCGCTCCGCGCACGGTTCGGGGCACAACGAGAATCGACACGCTGTCGTTGTCCCGGGGGGTGCCCCGACCACGCGCGTCGGCAGCCGCATAGGTCGGTGCGCTCACGCCCCAATCGTCACACGGACCACAGGCGTAACTCGGTTGCGACACCGTTCATACGCCGAACGGCCCGTTATGGCTGGTTTGCGGGTCTGGAACCCAGCCATAACGGGCCGCTCGGCGGTGCTTTGTGCGGTCAGCGAGTGTCGCTGCGACCCACGTGCCGTGCGAGCGCTGCCCGGCCGGCCTCCAGCCGCGCCACCGGCACCCGGAACGGCGAGCAGGACACGTAGTCGAGTCCGACCTCGTCGAAGAAGTGGATCGAGTCCGGATCGCCACCGTGCTCGCCGCACACCCCGCAATGCAGGTTGTGCCGCTTGGCGCGACCCTTCTTGACCGCGATGCGAACCAGTTCGCCCACGCCTTCCCGGTCGATTGACTCGAACGGCGAGACCCCGAACACGCCCTTCTCCAGGTAGGCGGAGAAGAACGCGGCCTCGACATCGTCGCGGCTGAAGCCCCACGTGGTCTGCGTGAGGTCGTTCGTTCCGAAGGAGAAGAACTCCGCCGCCTCGGCGATCTGCCCGGCGGTCAGGGCCGCCCGTGGCAGCTCGATCATCGTGCCGATCGGGAACCGCAGGGTGCAGCCGTTCGCATCGGCCACCTCCTTGAGGACGCCAGCAGCTTCGTCGATCACGAGCTCGAGCTCCTGGATCGAGCCGACGAGCGGGATCATGATCTCGGCGCGCGGGTCGCCACCCATGCGCTGCCGGAAGCACGCTGCTTCGGCGATGGCCCGGACCTGCAGGGCGAACAGCCCCGGCAGGACGAGCCCGAGTCGGACACCGCGCAGGCCGAGCATCGGGTTCTGCTCGTGGAGCCGGTTGACCGCCTGCAGCAGCCGCAGATCGGCCTCGACGTCCTCCCCCCGGGACTCGGCCAGCGCAACGCGCACCGCAAGCTCGGTGAGGTCGGGCAGGAACTCGTGCAGCGGCGGATCGATCAGCCGGATGGTGACCGGCAGGCCGTCCATGGCTTCCAGGATCCGGATGAAGTCCTTGCGCTGAAGCGGAAGCAGTGCCTCGAGCGCCGCCTTACGGTCGGCCTCGTCGTCGGCGAGGATCAGCCGCTCGACGTAGGTCTTCCGCTCGCCGAGGAACATGTGCTCGGTGCGCAGCAGGCCGATCCCCTCTGCACCCATGTGCCGCGCGCGAACCGCATCCGGCGGGGTGTCGGCGTTTGCGCGGACACGCAGTCGACGCGCCTTGTCTGCGTGCTGCATGACACGGTCGACGGCTCGAATCAGTTCCGCAGTCTCCTCGTCGGCCATCTCGAGTCCGGCATCCAGCCCGGCCTCGAAGTAGGTCACGATCGCACTGGGGATCACGGCGACCTCGCCGAGGAAGACCTCGCCGGTCGTGCCGTCGATGGAGATGACGTCACCCTCCTTCACCGTCTCCCCGGCAGAGGTGATCATGAAGCGGCCCTTGGTGTCGACATCGAGCGACTCCGCACCGCAGACTGCCGTCTTGCCCATGCCGCGAGCCACCACGGCAGCGTGCGAGGTCTTGCCTCCGCGGCTCGTCAGGATGCCGGCCGCGGCGATCATGCCCTCGAGGTCATCAGGGTTGGTCTCGCGGCGAACGAGGATCACGCGCTCACCCGACGACGCCCAGGTCACGGCGGTGGCCGAGTCGAACACCACCCGACCGACGGAGGCTCCGGGTGATGCGTTCATGCCCTTGGCGATGAGTGCATGGGCCTCGGTTGGCGCGAATCTCGGGAACATCAACTGGCCGAGCTGATGGCCGTTGACGCGCATCAGGGCCTCGTCCATCGAGATGACGCCCTCGTCGACGAGCTGCACGGCGATGCGGAACGCGGCACCGGCCGTGCGCTTGCCGACTCGGGTCTGCAGCATCCACAGCTTGCCGCGCTCCACCGTGAACTCGATGTCGCAGAGGTCGCGGTAGTGCAGTTCGAGCGTGCTCATGATGTCGAGCAGCTGCTTGTACGAGTCGGGGTCCGTCTTCCCTAGTTCATCGAGCGGGCTGGCATTGCGGATGCCGGCCACGACATCCTCGCCCTGCGCGTCGGCGAGGTAGTCACCGTAGACACCGCGCGCGCCGGAGCCCGGGTCACGAGTGAAGGCAACGCCGGTGCCGGAGCCGGTGCCGGCATTGCCGAACGCCATTGCCTGCACGTTGACCGCCGTGCCGAGGGTGTGCGGGATCCGCTCCTGGCGGCGGTACAGCCGCGCACGGTCGGTGTTCCACGAGTGGAAGACGGAACGGATCGCGAGATCTAGCTGCTGGGACGGGTCCTGCGGGAACTCGTGCCCGGTCTCCTCGCGGATGATCGCCTTGTAGACGTCGACGAGTCGGCGCAGTGCATCGACGGGCAGGTCGACGTCGGTGGTGACGCCAGCGCTTTCCTTCATCTGCTCGAGAGCATGCTCAAAGTCATCGCCCGGCAGGTCGAGCACGGTCTTACCGAACATCTGGATCAGGCGGCGGTAGGAGTCCCAGGCGAATCGGTCGTCGTCTGCATGCCGGGCCAGGCCCGCGACGCTGGCGTCATTCAGTCCGATGTTGAGGACCGTCTCCATCATGCCCGGCATCGAGAAGCGCGCACCCGACCGCACGGACACCAGCAGCGGGTTCTCCGGGTCGCCGAGCCGACGGCCCATCTCGTCTTCCAGCCGCGTCACGTGATGGGCGATCTGCGCAGACAACCCCTCCGGGTCATGACCGTGCTCCAGGAAGTAGCGGCACGCCTCCGTCGTGATCGTGAAGCCGGGCGGCACCGGGAGACCCATCCGGTTCATCTCGGCAAGGTTGGCCCCCTTGCCTCCCAGCAGGTCCTGCTTGGTTCGATCCCCCTCGGAGAAGTCATAGACGTAGGCGTGCGGCTTGGACTTGGTGGAAGCGCTCATGTGCCAACCCAAACCCCCGGGGGTACCCGCGGATAGGGCCGAAGGACCGTGCCGGTCGGCCTATGGATGTGAGGTCAGCCACGTTGAGAGGACCACGTACGCTCACGGGGTGAGCATCGAGACTGTCGACCCCCGACCTGAGCCCTACGTGACCGGGCCGGTTCGCTATCGCTGGACGTTCACCGAGATGCTGGTTTCCTCCGTGATCGGCCTCGTCGCCGCCCTGGTGCTGTCGGTCGAGGCGATCACCCTCGCCGAGGACCCCCTCGCCGATCTGAGCTGCAACATCAACACCGTGCTGTCGTGCGGCACCGTGGGAGCCTCCTGGCAGGCGAGCCTGCTCGGCTTCCCGAACGCCTACCTGGGCCTCATAGCGGAGCCGGTTGTCATCACCATCGCGGTGGCCGCCCTCGGCGGCACGCGGTTCCCCCGCTGGTTCATGAACTCGGCTCAGGTGGTCTACCTGATCGGCTTCCTGTTCGCGTTCTGGCTGTTCTACGAGTCGTACTTCGTCATCGGTGCGCTGTGCCCGTGGTGCCTGCTCGTGACGCTGACGACCACCACGGTGTTCACCAGCCTGCTGCGCGTCAACATCCTCGACAACAACCTCGGCCTGTCGCAGCGCACGTACACGTGGCTGACATCGTGGCTGCGTGCAGGTGCCGACACTCTCGGCGTGATCGTCATCTTCGCGATCCTGATCGCGATGATCGTGCTGAAGTACGGCAGCGCGCTGTTCGGCTGACCAAGGCTCGGATCTTCAGCCGCCGCTGACCGACAACTCCGCACCGACCAGCAGCGAGGTCTCGGCCTCGTCGACGAAGGGCGAGTCCAGCCAGCCGTCGGGCAGGGTGGGACGTCGCCCCCCGGATGTCCGCCCGCGCGGACCCTCGCCGACCACGGCATTGAACTCCTGGTCCGGGTCGATCTGCCCAAGCAGTGCGTCCAGTTCCGCGAGCGATCCGACGGTGCCCAGCGACTGGCGGATCGGCTGCTTCACCGTGAAGCCCTTGAGGTACCAGGCCATGTGCTTGCGAATGTCGCGGCAGCCCTTCAGTTCGCCGTAGTCATTGACCAGCAGTTGGGCATGCCGACGCAGGGTGTCGAGAACGGCCGGCAGCGCGGGGTCGGCCGGGATGGGCTCACCGGCGAACGCCGCGGCCAGCTGCCCGAACAGCCACGGACGACCCAGGCAGCCTCGGCCGACGACAACGCCATCGGCACCGGTCTGCTCCACCATCCGCATCGCGTCGGCTGCCGTCCAGATGTCCCCGTTGCCGAGAACGGGCGTGCCCGATGCCGAGAGCTCTTCCTTCAGCCGTGCGATCGCATCCCAGTCAGCCGTGCCGGAGTACATCTGCGCCGCGGTCCGCCCGTGCAGGGCAACCCAGGCCACGCCCTCCTCTGATGCCGCACGACCGGCATCGAGATACGTGAGGTGCTCATCGTCGATGCCCGTGCGCATCTTGACGGAGACGGGCACCCGACCATCTGCCGCAGCGATGGCGTCGTGCACGATGCTGCG
>CAJAKT010000414.1 GCA_903940375.1 uncultured bacterium
AGGAATGACAGGACTTCGGCACCCGCGCGTGAGTCGAGGTTGCCTGTCGGCTCGTCGGCGAAGATGATCTGGGGCCGGCTAGCGAGGGCACGCGCCGCAGCAACCCGCTGCTGCTGGCCACCGGAGAGCTGACTGGGCCGATTGCGCAGCCGATCGCGCAGGCCGATTGTGTCGATCACGCTGTTGAGCCACTCCTGGTCGACCTTGCGGCCGGCGATATCCATGGGCAGCGTGATGTTCTCCAGAGCGGAGAGCGTCGGCACGAGGTTGAAGGCCTGGAAGACGAAGCCCACCGCATCACGACGCAGTCGGGTGAGGTCGTTGTCCTTGAGCACCGTGAGGTCGACGTCGCCGATGTAGACCTTGCCGGACGTGGCTGAATCAAGTCCAGCGCAGACGTGCATCAACGTCGACTTGCCCGAGCCGGACGGCCCCATGATCGCGGTGAACCGCCCCCGGTCGAACTCGACGGACACGGAATCGAGTGCGGTGACTGCGGTCTCGCCCTCTCCATAGACCTTGGTCAGGTCGACGGCCCGGGCGGCCGGACCTGTGGCAGGTGCCGCTTCACTCGCGGTAACGGTGTCCTGTGTCATGGCTCCACCCTGATCGTCCCTGATACGGCTCGCGACCCCGATCGGCTGCCGGCGCCCGATCATCGTAAGCGCCGGGACCACCGGCGACACCTGCCGACCCGCAACGTGACACGCTGGGACCGATCACTCACTTGGAGGCCCGCCGTGTCCGCAACGACCGACCGACCCTGGCTGCACAGTTACGCCGATGGCGTCCCGGCTGAGATCCCCGCAACCGACGAGACCCTGAGTGACCTGCTTGACGAGGCCGTGAACCGGTTCGACACCGGCATCGCACTCGACTTCTACGGTGCCACGACCAGCTACCGCGCGCTGGGCGAGCAAGTAGCGCGCGCTGCGGAGGCACTGCGCGGGCTCGGGGTCGAGGCCGGCGACCGCGTCGCGCTCGTCCTGCCGAACTGCCCGCAGCATGTCGTCGCGTTCTACGCCGTCGTGCGTCTGGGTGCGATCGTCGTTGAGTGCAACCCGCTCTACACCGCTGAGGAACTCGCCTACCAGCTCTCCGACAGCGGGGCACGATTCGCGATCGCCTGGGACAAAGTCGTGCCGACCCTCGATGCGATTCAGTCGGATACCCATCTCGCGACGATCGTCGCTGTCAACATGACGACGGCCCTGCCCCTCGGCAAGCGGGTTGCCATGCGACTTCCGGTCGCGAAGGCGCGTGCGACCCGTGCGGCCATGACGGCGGCGGCGACTGGCGCAGTCGCGTGGAAGAAGCTCGTCGCCCACGGGGCCGCACTTTCGGCTGACCATCCGCGCCCGCTGGCATCCGATCTCGCCGTCCTGCAGTACACCGGTGGCACGACCGGTGTACCGAAGGGCGCCATGCTCACGCACCGGAACCTGCGCTCCAACGCAGCACAGGGACGCGCCTGGGTGCCTGGGCTCACCGACGGTGAGGAGGTCATCTATGCCGTCCTGCCGCTCTTCCACGCCTACGGCCTGACGCTGTGCCTCACCTTCGCGATCAGCAGCGGTGCGACCCTGGTCCTGTTCCCGCGTTTTGATGCGCAGCAAGCACTCGATGCGATGAAGCGCAGGCCCGCGACCTTCCTCCCGGGCGTACCGCCGATCTACCGAGCCCTTGCCGAAGCCGCCAACGCGAGCGGTGCAGACCTGCGTTCGATCCGATTCGCCATCTCCGGTGCGATGCCGCTCCCCACGACCATCGTCGACCTCTGGGAGGCAACGACCGGTGGCCTGCTCGTCGAGGGATACGGCATGACCGAGACCTCACCGGTCACCTTGGGCAACCCGATCGCCCCGACACGACGACCGGGCACCGTCGGCGTACCGTTCCCGTCCACCGAGATCCGCATCGTCGATCCACACGACCCCGCTCGCGACTGCGAGGAGGAGGACTCCGGCGAATTGCTGATCCGCGGTCCGCAGGTGTTCGCCGGCTACTGGAACCGTCCCGACGACACCGCCGCGACACTGCTCGACGGCGGCTGGATCCGCACGGGCGACATCGTGGTCATGGACCACGACGGTTTCATCACGATCGTCGACCGGATCAAGGAACTCATCATCACGGGCGGGTTCAATGTCTATCCGTCGCAGGTCGAGGAGGTGCTCCAGCAGGTCCCCGGCGTTCTCGAGGCCGCTGTGGTCGGACTGCCGGACGGGTCAGGCGGCGAGCAGGTGGTCGCCGCGATCGTCGTAGCACCGGGCAGCTCCGTCGAAGCCGAGCAGGTTCGTGAGGCCGTCCGGCTCCACCTCACGGCCTACAAGGTGCCGCGACAGGTCTTCATCATCGACGAAATGCCTCGCTCGATGATCGGCAAGGTACTTCGCCGTCAGGTGCGAACCCACCTGCTCGAGCATCCCGACCGGCGGTAGCGCCGATCGGCTTCAGGCCCGCTGCAGGAGGTCGAGCAGGTCCTCGTACTGGCCGATGAGGTACGCACTGTCTCCTGCGTGCAGGACGGTGTCAGGGCGCGGCGGGAAATGCAGATCATCCGCACCCGCCGGCTGCACAGCCACGATGCTGGTCGTCGTGCGAAGGTCGCGGATCGCGACACCATCGAGTCCACCGCCCTTCGGGACAGGCAGCCGTACGGCGATGAACAGCGTCGATCCGACGTAGAACGTGCCGAGCACATCGACACCGAGAGCAGCACCCACGAACCATGGCGATGCCAGTTCGGCAATCGAGCGTGCGATGCCCGCATCGAGGCCGGTGCCGATCACCCGCGCGAGGTTCTTGCTGAACACCCGGAGAGCGATCGGCACGGGACGGTCACCCACAACGCCGCGGACCGCCAATCCCGTCTCGATATTGACGAGGTCATCGCTGGTGAGCACGGCGACACCGGCCGCACGGTAGATCCCCGCCGCCGCCTGGGTCTCTGGGAGGGTCGCGTCACCGATCAGTACCGGGATGCCCGCCGCCCGCATCTGCGGCACGAAACGCTGCCCCTCGCCGCTGTCAATGACGGCCACCTCGTAGCCCGCATCGTGCAGATCCATGGCGACCTTGCTGCCCACCGCGCCCAGCCCGATGACGACGATGTGACCCTCCATGCCCGTCACGCGCTGACGACCCAGGGACTGGGCGAGTCGACGGGACACGAGGGCATTGGTGAGCAGCGCCGTCGCGAGGGCGACGAGAGTTGCCCCCAGCAGGATCAGCACGACGGCCCACACCCGAAGCCACGTGTCCTGCTCACGGAAGTAGAAGTCGCCGAACCCGACGGTCGCGATCGTCTCCGACGTGAAGTAGACAGCGTCGAGAACACTCATACGACTGCCGTCGGGCTCCTCGTACCCCAGGGTCAGCACCGTGACGGACACCAACGCGAGGGCCGAGAGCACGCCGAAGGCGATCCGGAACGGCCGGTCGACCGCATCGGACATCGCAGCCACGGCCTCCTTGACCCGACGACGCAACGTGGGCCCGATCGCTGTCAACGTGTCACGTTCGGGCTCCAGGCCGGCCTCCCTGAACGCCTGCTCTGTGCCGAGCAGGGTGACCAGATCGCCGGGCTGAACCTCGTGGTCCAGGCTCGGTCCGGACAGGATCGGCGAGCCGTCGGCGGGCTGCACCGCGATTGGCGCGAGCTCCTCCCACAGGAGTCCGAACGTGCCGCTGGTGGGACTCGGCAGCGTCGCGACGGAGAACTCCGTGCCACCGAGCGTGATGGCATGGGTCGTGCGCTGGACCGCTGTCTCAACGAAGGACATCGACGCGAGCTCGGCCACATTGAGCACCGCCCCTGGCTGCGTCACGGACGTCAGCGCCTTGCCCACCGAGGCATTCGCCATCCGCACCACGATGCGCACATCGGGTGAGATATCGCGGACGAGAAGGGCAAGCCGGATGTTGCGCACGTCGTCGTCCGTGACACACAGCACCGCCAGCGCAGTGGCCACGCGTGCGACGTGCAGGGTGTCCTGACTCAACCCGTAGCCAGCGAGATAGGTGACGCCCCAGCGCTGCAGGTCCTCCTGCTCCGTGGGATCGGCATCGGGATCGACGACGATGACCTGCTGGCCGGCGTTAGCCAGCTGGCGAACGACGCGTCGGCCGACGCCGTGGAATCCGAAGACCACCACGTGGCCGCGGAACTCACCGTCTGCCGTCACTGCCTCACCGCCGCATCCTCAGGTACTGCCCTACCGGAATCGTGTCACGGCGGGGCGTCGTGTGCGGCCCCGGCGGCCGCGGACTGCCGCCTACTGCCCGTCGAACGCCACCCGCAGGCGCACCCGACTGACGTTGTCGCCCTCCGCGGCCATCTCGTACGCCAGCCCCGCAGCGGTGATGTCCGGGAAGGTCTCTGTTTCGGGTGACTGAGCCGCCAGGTACTTCCACACGCTCGACATGTTCACGTAGGCCGCGATCGCCGCGTCGTCGACAATGACCTTCCCAAAGGACGGCACATCAGCCAGCGTCTCGCCGATCTGCCCGAAAGGATCGTCTTGATCCGGCGAGCTCAACTCCACATACGCAGTGCCATCTGCCCCTGTGCCGTCAGCCATCCGCACTGCATCGACCATGTCCGCGGCCCCGAGCAGGTCCCCCACCGACGCAGATGTCGTCGCATCCGTCTGCGCGAGGCGCACTCCGACGAGAGGAGCGTCCTCGAATCCGGCTGCACTCTCCATCGCGAAAGCCGTCATCGTCGTCGACATGACCCGGATGACGTCATCAACGCCCAACCCCGTCTCCGCATCTACCTGCTCCTCTAGGTCGGGCACCAGCTCGCGCACGGCGCTCAGCGACAGGATCCCGTCGAGGTACTCACCCAGGTTGCCGACCGTCACGGCGGCCACGACATCCGCAGGCAGGGAAGACAGGTCGGCACTCGCGGACATCCACGGCGGGGTGTCGCCGTTCACCGAAAGGTCAGACGCCACGGTGAGCAGTTCGAGTACGTCCGGTTCAACGGCCAGCCCCATGGCCACCCGGCCTGTCACCGAGACGTCATCCCGTGAAGGCAAGTCGGTTCCGGCGAAGCCGTTGACCGCCTGCTGTGCGATCTGAGCCGCAGCAACGTCAGCCCAGCCGACGAGGATCTGGCCACCGCCGAGCTGGGACATGTCGGCCTGGAAGGGAGCCGAATCGGCAAGCCACGCGGTCGCGCCACTCACGGAGTCAACAGCATCCTGGGACTCCGCAATCACGGCGTAGCCATTGCGCACCATCGCGAAGGGCGTCTCCGGCGAGTGCGCGGTGAGGAAGGAAGCCATAGCCGACTCGTCATCGACGCGAAGGATGAAGACCGGAGCCACCTCGCCTGCAGCCGCAGGGATAGCAGCGATGGCGGCTCGGTCGCCCACCCACACATCGATGTCCTGCCACGCGAAGTCCTCTCCGTCGAACAGGCCCGTGCTCGTCAGCGCATCACCGATCGGGTCTTCCGAGTTGGGATCGACGGACACCCCCGAGTCGGCCGGCAGGTTGTCGCGGAGGAAGCGCAGTGCATTGACCTTCTGGCCCGCAGACGGGTCAAGGTCGATCTTCACGAAGCCGATCGTGTCGGCAGGCATCGCCGACTCAGGCTGGGGACCCCGACCCGAGAGCAGGACGAACGCCGCCACCGCCGCACCGGCCAGCACGACGACACCGACAACGACAGCACCGACGATGAGTGGCCAGCGCTTCCGTGGTGCGATTGCGGCCACGTCCGCAACGGGAGCAGTCGGTTCCGTGAATCCCTCGGTCATCATGCGCCCCGCTCTCATCCGGATGGTCGGTGGCAACCCTAGGGCGGAGAGGGCGGCTGTGACGAACGCTAAGGCCGCTGGTGGACGACCAGCGGCAGCACATGGTCGGCCCCGGCCTCGCGCAGGAGTGCACCGGCGATCGTCGCGGTCCATCCCGTGCGCCACGCATCGTCGACGAGCAGGACGGTCTCCCCGTCGAGAACAGTCCCCGGCACGAGACTCAGCCGACCGGACTGCACCTGGGCGCGAGCCTTCGCCGACATCTCCGACTCGCTGGCAACACCGTCGATGGCCAGTGCATCGACGATCGGCAGGCGACCGATGGCACCGATTGCCTCAGCAAGACGACGCACTATCTCTGGATGACGTGTGCTCGGGACAGGAACGATGACGGTGGGTCGCTCGATCCACTGCTCACTCCACCGAGCCAGCACCAAGGTCATGCCCTCGACCACAGACGCGGGCACGGCAGCGTCAGGACCGTTCGCCAGGCGAACGGCATCGGGCCAGGCGGGGTCGTTCGCGAAGGCCAGCGCTCGACCGGGCTGGATCGCCAGCGCCGAGCCGATGCGGCCTGTCCGCGTCAGGCCGGGCGCCCACTGCTTGCGCGGATCGAGGACGACGTCGGCCCCGCGCAGGTAGGCGAGGGCAGCCGCGACGCTCACCTGAGACGCGTTCGCGCCCAGCCCCGCCGGCAGCACCCCTGTGCAGACTGAGCAACGACCGCAGTCGGATGCGACCGGATCATCAAGCGCCTCGCGCAGCACGCCTTCGAGGCAACGCACCGAACGCGCGTAGGAGCGCATGAGCGTCGCCTCGTTCTCACGTGCAGCGAGCAGGGCCGCGTAGCGGACGCGGTCGTACGTCCACGACTCACCGGTGGCAGCCCAGCCTTCGATCGTGCGCTCGACGGCTCCCTCGACGGCCAGTACCTTCACCAGCAGCTCGAGTCGGCCGCGACGGATGCCCGTTGCGACCTCGAGGGCAGGCACACTCATGGATCCACCGGACTGCACCAGTTCGGCGAGCACCGCATTCGCATCGTCCTCGCGCGGGATCGATGCCGTCGCGAAGTAGCGCCAGATGTCCTCGTCGGCAGGCGTCGGGATCAGCACGACCTGCGCCGTGTCGAGCGCACGACCGGCACGACCCACCTGCTGGTAGTAGTCAACGGGCGAGCCGGGCGAGCCGACGTGCACGACGAAGCCGAGGTCAGGCTTGTCGTAGCCCATGCCGAGCGCAGACGTGGCCACGACCGTCTTGATCGCATTGATCCGCAGCTCGTCCTCGACCGACTGACGCTCATCGGTCATGAGCTGACCGTGATACGCCCGCACGACGTGGCCGCGCTCGATGAGATAGGCCGACAACTCCGTGGCCATCTTCACTGTCGGCACGTACACGATCCCG
>CAJAKT010000415.1 GCA_903940375.1 uncultured bacterium
CAACTGACGAGGCATCAGATGGCGCCACGAACCTGCAGAGCGCGACGGACCTTTCCGATCGCCCGCTGGGGATGACGCAGGTCCTCGGCGATCACTTCGACCACGTACCATCCGTGCTCGCGGAGCAATGTGCGACGCGTGGCATCCGCGCGGCGCCGCTCCGGGAGGTCGTGGCAGGCGCCGTCGTACTCGATCACGATGCGCCACCGTCGGTAACCGAGGTCCCCGCGAGCGAGGAACTGGCCCAGCGAGTCCGTGATGACCAGATTGGGCTCCGGCACCGGCAGCCCGTCCTGCACGATGTGGACGCGTAATCGCGATTCCTGTGGAGATTCCGACCGCGGATCGAGCAGCGGAATGGCTTGCCGTGCGCGAACTTTGCCGGGATAGCGCAGTCGCCGATTGAGGACCCCAAGAAGTTCGGAGGCGCCGACGGCGTGCTGCCGCATCGCCGCATCGCCGAGCGCCACCAGGTCAGGCAGCGATAGGTACTGGGCCAGATCGGTGAATGTGCGAGCAGGTGATGTGACGTGCAGTCCGACGAGAGTGATCACTTCGTCCGGAACGATGTCGGCTTGGCGCGCAACGACACCACTTCGGCGCGGTCGCGGAAGCCCCTCGGGGACCAGGACGTGGACGGGTGCAGCCTCAAGTCGATACGGAATCGGCAGCCCCAGCAACTCGGCTGCGGTGGGGCCCCAGAGGACGGCATCCGCTCGCGAGACGAGTTCGATGGCTCGGCATCGGGTCAGGAGGGTGTCGGGGCAGACGACGGGAATTCGCAGGGCACGGCTGGGCTGGCGGAAGCGCTGGGTGCGGCAGGCCGCACGGGTGAGGGATCCCGCCCCGGCAGACGTGACGACGAACGGATCACCGTGGGTCTGCGGGTTGGACGGCACCCCCGCATGCTGGCGTGGCCGCGGCCACGCCAGCGGTCGCTGTCCGAGGGCTGTGGATGCCTGCCTGCATGCGCAACCCCTGTTGATGAGATGTAGCCGATGCGTCGTCAGGACCAGGGGGCCGAGGGAGTGACCTGACGGGCCACCCACGCAGCGGCTGCCACCGGCTCCGCGCCGCACGACTCGGCCCGGGGCCCGCTGAGGGGAACCCGCTCGAGTTCGACCGCCCAGGCCCGACCGTCGCTATGCCGAACCTCAGCGACGGCTTCATTCAGCTCGACGAGGTCGGGTGATGGGGGAACGGCCCGGCCGTTCCGCAGGCGCAGGACGTCGAGTACGTCATCGTCGTCGATGCCCGTCAGTCGACGTACGGCCCCCGCAGCGGCCTGGCAGGGTGCGAGGAAACCGCTGCGCCCACGCAGGTTGTCGACGATGACCCGCCCGCTGTCGAGCCGCTCGAGCAGGTCCGGCGCCTGGCTGACGTCCAGCCGGCCGTGCACCGCACCACTGGGCAGGCTCACGGTGACCGGAGAGAAGCGGTGCCCGCCAACGTGACTGCACTCCCAGATGCGATCACGCTGGGCGGGGGAAGCAGCCGCCAGGAGGCCCGTGAGCATGGCTCGCCCGTTGACCGCACAGCAGCGATCACGACGACCATGCGTGCACACGAGGAGCAGGGGCTGGTGGCTGACCGACCCGATGGCGGGGAGTGAGCCTGCCGCGATGGCAGGCAAGTCCCACTCCGCCAGCGGCAGCAGGGAAGTCAGCTGGGCGTGGCGCAGCAACTGGCCCCCGGCCGCCGACCGTGCCACCCAGACATTGGTGTCCATGGCGGCGGCACGTTCGGGGCGATCCGGGTGACGGGCGAGCAGGACGGATACGCCAGCAGCCTTCGCATTGCGCAGGTTCGCTCGAACGGCCTCCGGCAGGTCGCTCTCCACCACGGCATCGGGACCCCACGCCCCCGGATGCTCGATGACAATCCAGGCACGGGCGTACGGCGCGGTGCCCGCGAGGGGCTCATTGACTGCCGAGGACTCAGCGGAACAGACGCTCACAGTGCACCCGCCAGTCCGCCGATGGGTGCTGCCGCGGGGACACCTGTGGCATCGCGACGCGGATCGACATCGGGAAGGCCGACAGGTACCCCGGATGCCGTGGCCGCGCGCGCGGGTCCGCGACCGGCCCAGGCGATCAGCAGGGTGTCCTCACCCGAACGGAACTTGTGGCAGCGAACGCCGCCGGTACCCCGCCCCTTGCCCGGATACTCGGCCAGTGGCGTGACCTTGACCGTGCCCGAATCCGTGCCCGGCAAGGCGGCCCCCGATCCGGCGATCGTGACCACGAGCGACTCCTCGGTCGGTGCCAGTGCTGTGAAATAGACCACCTCGGCTCCCTTCGCCAGCTTGATGCCGGCCATCCCGCCGGCCGAGCGGCCCTGCGGACGAACGGATGACGCTGGGATGCGAAGCAACTGAGCATCGGACGTGATGAACACGAGCTCGGCGCTCTCGGCGTCGGCCTCGGGCAGCCGGCACGCCCCCACGACCCGGTCTCCGTCGTCCAGTCGGATGACTTCCCAGGAGTCCTTGTTCTGAAGTGCGTCGGGGACGACTCGCTTGACGGTGCCCGATGCGGTCGCGAGTGCCAGGCCGCCGGACTCGTCAATGGTGGTCAGGCACAGCGGCTGCTCGCCCGGCGG
>CAJAKT010000416.1 GCA_903940375.1 uncultured bacterium
GAGGCGGCGATCTCCTTGGCGGCACTGGCCGCGAGGACCAGTGCCACGATCGCCGGGATGATCGGGCAGACCGCCCACGAGACCACCGCGAGGATGAGCGCCACGATGGCGTTGCTCGAGGTCTGTCCCGTTGCCACGGGGGCCGCGGGCGGTGCCATGGGCTCCGGGTGGACCGCCGCCGGGTAGGCGGCCGGCCACGTGGCGGCCGGTTCGGCAGGCACCGGGTAAGCGGGCGGCGGCTGGTAGCCCTCGACCGGCACGGCAGCCGGCGGGATGGCCGCAGTCGGATCGAAATCGGGCGCGGGCGGTGTCTGGTCGCTCATTCCCCAAGAGTACCCCGACCTGCAGGGCGCCCCCGAGGGCTCGTATACGCAGGCATCCCATACACGGCAAGATGCGCACGTGACTTTCGACGCCCCTCTCGTCGCCGCCGCCACGCTGCGGCGTGCGCACGGCATCGACCCGCGCGAGTGCCCCGCGGCTGATGTCACGCATCAGCTGCAGCTGGCCCATGTGCTCCTCGACGGTGGATTCGACGGAGTCGCCACGCTCGAGGAGGCGATGGCCGGCGGTGACCACGGGCTCGGCACCATCGATCGCCTTGATGGCGAACTGGTCATCGTCGACGGCGAGCCCTGGCGCGTTGACTGGCACGGGGTCGCGGAGCTGATGCCACTCGAGACCCGGACCCCCTTCGTCATCGTGTCGACGCTGGACTCACCGCGCACAGTGCGACTGAAGGACGTGGACCGAGCGGTGGTCGCATCGGCCATCGAGGACCTCGTCGATGACCCGGGCGCCGTCGTGTCCGTGCGCCTCGAGGGCGTGTTCTCATCGGTTCTCGTCCGAAGCGTGCCACCGCAGGACCCGCCCTACCGGACGTACGCCGAGGTCTGCGTCACCGACGAGGTGCGCTGGGAGCACAAGCCCTTCTACGGCGTCTTCGTCGGATTCCGCTTTCCGGATCTAGAGGCAGGATCGACCCTCCCCGGGCTGCACCTCCACGGCCTCGACCGACTCCGCACGACGGGCG
The DNA here is from genome assembly GCA_903940375.1 of uncultured bacterium. Lineage (GTDB taxonomy): Bacteria > Actinomycetota > Actinomycetes > S36-B12 > S36-B12 > UBA10649. The sequence goes on from CAJAKT010000416.1 coordinate 1,034, forward strand.
GGCACAACTACGAACTGCATGTGAAGGACGCCGTGCTCTCCGTCGGCGTGAGCCGCGACGTCGTCATGCACCTGCCCGACCGCACGATGACCGATCTGCTCGAGACCCCGCCTGACATGCGTGCGGTCCAACGTCACCTGCTCCGCTCGGGCCCGCGCACCATCGACGAGATCAGCCGGTCCATGGGCGTCGGTGCCGATGAGGCATCGCGGCGCATGGACTGGCTCTCCGACCGCGGATTCGTCACCGAGCTCGCCGGTGGCATCGGCGGACTCGGCGGTGAACCACGCTGGCAGACGGCACTGAAGGCACCCGGTACCCGTGCATCCGGCCGGGTTGCCGACCTGCTCGATTCACTGGCCGTACCAACGACAATGCCCACGCAGTCATCCACCACGACGGGAGCTCGGCGACCGTGACTCAGCACAACGGCAACGATGACGATGCGCGCGGTGCAGTCATGGGCCTGCTGCATTGGTACCGGCCGTATCTCGTCGGACAACGCAGTCGGCTGATCTGGGTTGGCATCGGAACCGTCATCGTCCTGGCCTGCCAGGCCGTCATCCCCTGGCTCGTCGAGGTGATCCTGCACCACGGGGAGTGGGACGCCCCCATGCTCCTGACGTTCGTGGGCCTCGTCGTCATCCAGCTCAGCGTCTCGTACGTCACCCACCTCGGTGCCCATCAGGCCGCGAACGAGTCAGCACGGACACTGCGAAGCCGGCTGTTCGAGCGACTGCTGCGCAGCCGGGTCCTGCGTCAGCAGGGCCTGCTTCGATCGTCTGTCGTGATGCGCATGACCTCCGACGTCGACCACACCAGCGATGCCTTCGAGTCGACGCTCGCCGACGGCTTCCCGGGCCTCGCCCGGCTCGTGATCAGCCTTGCCCTGCTGACCTACATCGAGTGGAAGGCCGGCCTCGCGATGGCCCTCGCCTCACTCGCCTTCCTGCTGCTGCGTCGGCGCATCGGACAGCGACTCCTCATTGCCGACCGCGAACGTCTGCTCGCACAGAGCAGACTCGGAGAGACCGTCGACGAGTCCATCTCCACATCACGCACCATCGCCGGCCTGCACCTGACCGGCTGGCAGCTTCTCAGGTTCGAGCACCGATCCGAGACGGTCGAGCACCGCACCCACACCCAGGGCGTCATCATCAGCCGGCTCATTCTCGCCGCGCATTCCGCCGGCCTGATGGGGCTCGTCATCGTGGTGATCTTCGCCCTCGTCCTGGGCGGCGGCGATCTCGCCACGTGGATAGCCGCGCTCCTGTACGTCGAGGGTGCGGTGCGCGGCATGGAGGCATTGCCTCCCTGGATTCGTGCCGTGCAGCTGTCGGCCGTCAGTCAGCGTCGTCTCGATGACGTGCTCTCCGAGTCCGACCGCATCACGGTTCCGGCGGGAGCCCCCGGGCCTACGCCCAACGCCCCCATGGGACTGTCCCTGGAATCGGTATCGGCAACCCTGCCCTCGGGTGTGACACTCGATCAGGCCTCCTTGCGGCTGCCGCCCGGGGCAGTCGTCGGCCTCGTCACGCAGCCGGGCACCGAGCCCGACGACGTCCTCGGCCTGCTGTCCGGCGACGTCAACCCGAGCTCAGGGCGCGTGGTCATCGACGGCATCGACATCCGCACCCCCACCATCGCCCACCACGTGTTCTACGTGCCCGACGAAGCCGAAGCGTTCTCATCGTCCGCCCTCGAACTGCTCGATGCGGTCGCACCCGGCACATCAGCCGAGCAGGCGACGGCGATCGCTGCCTCCGTTTCACTCGAGCACATCGTCACGACGGCAGACGGCATCAACGAACCGCTCGGACCCGGCGGACTGGAACTCACGGTCAGCGAGCGGCAACGGCTCATGCTCGCCGTCGCCATCGCGGCTCAGCCGCGCGTGCTCCTCGTCGGTTCGCTCCTCGCCCTCGCAGACATAGACGGAGCCCTCCCGTTGATCGACACCCTTCGTGCTGGCGGCCAGGAGTCGACGGTGATCAGTGTCCGGAGTGCCGAGGTCGCCGAAGCTGTCGACCTGATCCTTTTCGTGGCGCAGGGGCAGGCGCGCACCGCCAGTCATCAGGAACTACTCGTCTCCGTTCCCGAATACGCCGCACTCTGGGAGCAGCGACTGTCGACGATCGATGTCGACCTGAGCATCGTCGGCATCGATCCCGCCGACGAGCATCGGATGCTGTCGCGACTTGTCACCGAGCACTACTCCCCCGGCGACCTCATCTACCGCGAGGGCGCGCCCTCGGATCGCATCGTCTTCATCATCTCGGGACATGTCGAGATCACGACGAACACCGCTGACGGTTCTGCTCGCCGCGTCGCGGTGCTCGGTCCCGGCAACCACTGCGGTGACCTTCGCCTGACGGTCGGCGAGCGACGTGCAGAGAGTGCGGTAGCACTCGATGACTGCGTTGTCCGCTCACTCAGCCGTCAGGCCATCGCCGCCGGCCTCACCGGCCTCCTGGACCGAACGGCCAGCGAGCGGCGAATCATCGAGTCCCTGCTTCGCGACGGCCCGGGCACGGCCGCAGAAGTCGGCGAACGGCTGCCCGGAATCGACGATGCGACATTCGCCTCGTCCCTCGCCCTGCTCGTGCGAGATGGCGCAGTGCGCAACGCTGGCGGCATACTGTCGGTCGTCCTTCAGCGCAGCGCCAAGACCGGTGCACGCGATCTACTGGACCGCCTGGGGGATCTGTGACGTCGGTAGGCGCGACTTCCGTCGAGACGTCGGTTGAGCGACTGCTCACCGATCTGCTCTATCTCGAGGAGCCGATCGACTGGGGCACCATCCGCTACCAGGAGACCGAAGCCTGGGACTCCCTGGTGCACATGGCGCTGGTCACCGAGCTCGAGTCGGACTTCGGCGTGATCCTGTCCGACGATGACATCATGACGATGGAGGATCTGCCCGGCGTCGTCGCGGTCCTTACCGCGCACGGCGTGACCGACTCTCAGGGCTGAGGATGCTGCACAGCCGGTCCGACGACGCGGTCGCACTCATCGACGTAGCGGAGGAGCGCACGCTCACGCACGCGCAACTGGAGAAGGCAGTCGCCGAGCGGGCCGACACACTCGCGGGACTGGCCGGTCGGGTGACCTTTCTCGGTGTGCGACCCGCCGCAGCCTCCGTCATCGATCTGCTCGCGCTCCTGCGAGTTCGCTCGACGGTGGCACTCCTTGACGTCACCACACCGATCGAGCGACTGGCCACGTGGCGAGACAATTACCTGCCCGAGGCCCTGCTGGGCTTCGATACCAGCCCCGACGTCACGTGGTCAGGCACACCGGCCACGCCGCTGCCCGAGTCAGTTCTGATTCCGACCTCCGGCAGCACCGGTAGCCCGAAGTTCGTCCGCCTCTCCGAGGCAGGACTCGCCGCGAACGCCGCGCAGATAGTCGAGGCGACCCGCATGGAAGAAGGCGATCGGGCTCTCGTCCACCTACCGCTGCACTTCTCCTACGGCCTGTCCGTCCTGACGAGCCATCTGCTGGCCGGCGCCAGCGTCGTTCTCTCGACGGTCAGCGCCACCCGTCCCCAGTTCGCGGAGCAGCTTGCCGAGCACTCCGTCACGTGCCTTCCCGGCGTGCCCTTCTCCCTTGAGATCTACCGGCGAACACGCCTGTTCACGCGTGAGCTCCCCGCGCTGCGCAGCGTCACGACATCCGGTGGCCGCGTGCCCCCCGACCTGCTCAACGAACTCGGGCCTCTGCTGGAGGAGCGGGGCATCGGCTTCTGGGCCATGTACGGCCAGACCGAGGCCAGCGGTCGCATCAGCGTCCTGCCACCTGAGGAGCTCAGCGCGGCCATCGGCTCGGTCGGGTACCCGCTGCCCGGCCTTCGAGTGTCGATCCAGCAGCCGGACGACAACGGCGTGGGCGCGGTGCACGTGAGTGGGCCCGGCAACATGTTCGGCTACGCGACGCACCGGTCCGATCTCGGGATCACGGACCAGCCACTTGTCGACCTCGACACCGGGGACGCCGGGCATCTCGATGCCGACGGACGCCTGTGGCTCACGGGGCGTCGGCAGCGACTCGCCAAGGTCTACGGAGCCCGAGTCGCCCTCGACGACGTGGAGACTCAACTGGCCGGATTCGGAGTGCTCGCCGCAATCGCGGATAACAACGGCATCACCGTGATTATCGAGACCGGTTCCGCGTCTGCGCGCGACCTCGAGCGAGCAATGGGTTTTCCCGCTCGGAGCATCAGGGTGCTCGACGTCGAGGCCGTCCCCCGCACGGCCAGCGGAAAGGTCGACTATGGCAGACTCACCGAACTAGTCGGGGGCGCGGAATCACGAAAAGCAGGCGGGACCACATGACGACGACGGCAACGGCGACCCCATCATCGGCGTCTTCGCCCGGTGAGCCCGACATCGCGAAGAAGCGCGGCTTTCGACTCGGGATCCGATGGAAGCTGCTCATTTCCTTTGCCACCGCATTCACGGTCGTCTTCGCCTTCATCGCGATCTGGATCTTCCAGTACACGACCACCGTTGCGAAGGACCGTCTCGAGAACGAGCTGAACCGCAGCGCAGTAGGCGGTGCAGCGACAATCAGCGCCCCGGAATTCGCCGAGCTCAACGCGACGGTGCCCGCAGTTCCCGATCCGGCCTTTGAATACGGCCTGGGCTACCCCGACAGCCCGTTGTACGACCTCATCGCCGGCGAGCTCTTCAGCATCCGGCAGATCGTCAAGGATGCCAAGGTCTACAGCTACTTCCTGGACCCCGCCGACGGCAAGATGTACTTCTCCGCCTCAGGTGGCTACTACGTGCAGCCCGAGCCCGTGGGCGTGCAGTTCAAGGTTCCCGTCATCGATGTCGTCGACCCGGCGACCTACGCCTACATGGAGCAGGGACTCACGGCAACCACGGAGCAGAAGGAGTACTCCGACGACTTCGGGAACTTCATCTCCAGCTATACCCCGATCCTGGATGAAGCAGGCACCTCCATTGGCGCACTAGGCCTCGACTACCCGCAGTCCTACGTCGCCGAGGTGCAGGACGGCGTGCGCCGCCAGCTATTCCCCGTGCTCGGATTCAGCTACATCGTCCTGCTGCTGCTCGTCCTCGTGCTGTCGACGTCACTCGCGCGACCCCTTCGGCGCCTGACCGCGGCCACCGGACGCATCGCCAACGGCGAGTACGACCTTGACGTCACCGGCCTCGTTCGCACCCGCTTCCCCGACGAGATGTTCACCCTGGCCGAATCCTTCGCCGAGATGGCGAAGAAGGTCGCGTTGCGCGAGCGCTCCCTGACCCGCGAGGTTCAGCGCCTCAAGGTCGAGATCGATCACGCCCGCCGCGAGGAGGCCGTCAAGGAGATCACCGAGAGTGACTTCTTCTCCGACCTCACCGCCAAGGCGGCCGAGATGCGGCGCAAGGCCCGCCCCGACAGCGAGGGCTGATGCCCGCCGGGCTCGAGATCGACGGCGCTGGCGGGCTGCGCCGGATCGACGTGCTCGGGCCGGACGTGGACGCGAGCCGGCTGGCCCAGCTGCAGGCCGTCCACCTTCGGCACTTCCCGGAGCACGCCCATGTCGCCGGCGAGATGGCCGCTGCCTTCGAGGGCGGCTCGTTCGATCCCGAGGTGGTCGTTCACCAGTGGCTGCTGCTGCTCGACGATGAACCGGTCGGCGAGTACATCTTCCACGTCAACACCCGGCGCGGCATCATGCTCCGACACTTCCTCGCCGTTGATCAGCCCGCCCGCAAGCGGCTTCCCCTCCGGTGGCTCAGCAGCATCACCGCAGAGGTCCAGGCACAGGGCGAGGCGGACTCGCGTGAGGGCCGCGCACCGCTGCTCGCCATGATGAGCGAGGTGAAGCCCAGCCACCTCGAGGGTTGGCGGCGGCTCGGATACCGGACTCTTGAGATCGGCTATCTCGAGCCATTCCACGGCAAGCACTGGGCCGACTTCGGCGAGCCGGAGTTCTTCGAGATGACTCCATGCGTGAAGCTCACCGACGAAGGGGCCGCTCGACCGATCGGCGAGGTCGCCGCAGCGGCCGTCTACGCCTTCTCCGTCGACCACTACCGGCTGCCGGAAGACAACCCCACCGTCGTCTCGGTGCTCGAACGGGCGCGTGCCCTCGAGTCGTGAGGGTGCGCGGCTGCTAGCTAGCCGAAGTCGAGTGTGCGGTTCTGCTTGCGCCGACGCAGTCTCCAGTTCATCAGGCTGTCGTCCCAGCCCCGCATAACGGAGATGGACGGACGGATCGCGAACGCCGCGATGACCGCCGCGATGAGCGGCACCACCCATGCCACGCCGACTACCACACCGATGAGTCCGATGGGACCCGCGATGATCAGGCCAAGTGCGATCGGCCCGAGATCGACGAAGAACGAAACGCGGGCGCGCCGCTCGTCGGGGACGAGCGCAAGTGCCGCACGCCGGGTGTTCTCGTCGACCGTCCAGCGAGGGATACGCACCAGGGCTATGCCGATGACCAGTACAGCGATCGAACCCATCGCCGAGCCCACGGCAAGGACCAGGCCCGCGAGCACTGCGGCGATCGGCAGGATCAGCAAGGTGCCGGGAATACCCAGCCGGTCCTGCACACGACGAGCGGCGAGCTTCTGAATCAGCCAGCACAGGATGAACACGCCGAACGTGACGGAGCCGATCAGGACCTGCAGCGCTGAAGCGTCCGACCCCAGGATGGTGCCCACACCTGAGAGGAACGCCAGGTGGGCTGTCATCGTCGAGGCGAACGTGATCAGCGACGCGATGAGGAGCGTGCGCCAGACCTTGACCCCGTTGATGAACTCCCACGCACCGGCCAGGGATTCGCGCAGGTTCTCATCCTTCGCCGTGCCCTTCGCAGCAGCGGTATGCCGCAGCCGCCTCGGCAGCCAGACAGCGATGAAGACGCAGACGATCGGGTCCAGCACGAGCAGGGCCCACAGCGGAATCCCGAGGGGATCCATGGCCAGCGGCGCGAATGCCGACACCGCGAGCCCGGCCAGCTGACCCAGATACGTCCATGCCACGATCCAGCCGAAGATCTTGCGACCCTCAGCCACGTTGAACTCATCGCCCGCGAGGCTCCACACGAGCAGCGGCACGAGGAAGTTGAGCTGATCGGCCAGCAGCCAGACCGCGCCGGTCGCCGCCACCTGCCACACGGACAGCGAGATGAAGACGATGGCAACCGCGAAGACGGCCGCGTACCCGAAGCCCACCGCCCGCAGCATCGGCAGGCGGGCCCGGTGGTCGACGAAGCGGAACTGCAGGAGGGCGACCGCAATAAGGCCGATGCCGCCCAGCGGGTACATGTAGATGAGCGAACGAGGCCCAGCGAGGGCGATCATCTGGCTGGCGCCAACGACCTCCGTCAGGAAGCCCGCGAAAGACACCGCGATCAGGGCAGCCGCCAGCGGCCAGGCACGGCGCTTGAGGGTAGGCCCGGCCATCTCAGCGCGGAGCTCACCTCGTTCGCGGCGGACCGGCTCCTCGACGACAGCATCCGGGGCAGCCGGCTCCCTGGCCGCTACCTCGCTCTTGCGAGCGGCCAGGAAGTCCCAGGGATCGACATCCCCGTCGCTCACCATGGTTACTGGCTGACCCGCTGAGCCACTGCTCGGATGCCCTGCGACCACGCGGAGTCCGGGGAGGTCAGCGAGAACAGCCCACCCGACGCGTTCTGCACGACCTCTTCGGACAGCGGGAGGATGGCTGCGGTCTCCGCGGCATACGCGGCCGTCATCTGGTCGCGCAGGTCGTCGAGGTCGACACCGTGCGGCACCTTGTTGACCACCAGGTACAGCGCCGGGACATCCAAACGCCGCGCGACGTCGACCGTGACCGCTGTGCCCTGGAAGTCCTGCCGGTCGGGGCGCAGGATGAGCAGGAGGATGTCGCTGATCGTGATGGACAGCAAGGTCTCCTCGTTCAGGCCCGGGTGCGTGTCGATCAGCAGGTAGTCCAGCTGGAGATCCTTGGCCAGATCGCGGAACCCGTCATTGAGGGTGCCGACGTCGTAGCCCTCTCGCAGGACCCGGGCGATGTCACCGGCCTTCATGCTGGAGGGGACCAGGAACAGTGCCCCGCCATCGGCCACGTCGATGTCCGCAGCGATGACCGACGTCACATCGTGCGCCGTGTCCTTAATGGGCATTTTGCCCCAGAGGTAATCGTTCAGCGTGTTGTCGAGGTCATCGGCGAAACCGAACAGCACGTGGATACCGGGGCTCTGGATGTCGGTGTCGACAACCGCCACGCGGTTTCCCGCCGAAGCCAGCTGAGCTGCCAGGTTCGACGTGGTGTTGCTCTTGCCGGTACCGCCCCGGAAGGAGTGGACAGAGATGACGGTGGTCATGGCAGACCTTTCAAGGGGCGCGGGCGGGTGTCTCGGCGGACTATACGGGAACGGCACGTCCCCACACCTCGGTCTCGACTCCGACACAATGGCCCGATGCCCGCAGAATCTCCGGCCCCATCCACCAGCAGGCGGACCGGCCTCGGCTATCGCATTGCCGTCCTGATCGCCGTCCTGCTCGCAGCCTCTGCCATCGTCACCACGCTGTTCTCCGTGCGGGCCGTGCAGTCCGCGATGTACGCGCAGACGACGGAGTCCGTCGAGAACATCCACGTGGCCGTCGGTGAGCTGATCTCCGTCGAGTACGACAACGTCACGGCCTTCCGCGAAGCCTCGCTCGAGCGTCGCAAGAAGGAACTTGAATCGATCGCCGCACCCATCTCCACCTCACTCGACGCCCTTCGGGCAGAGGCCGCCGTGGGACAGACAACTGAGGCAGAGGCACAGGCGACGGCCCTGGAGATGCTCAAGACCATCCGCTACGGCAACAAGGACTACTTCTTCACCTACGACCGCGACATGACGGCCATCTCCCACCCCGATGCGAAGTTCCAGGGCCGCAATCTGATCGACCTGCAGGATGCCGACGGGAAGTACGTCCTGCGCGAGATCCGCGACGTCGCACTGAGCCAGGGCAAGGGTTTCGTCGACTACCGGTGGGTGCGACTCAACGAGGACCAGCCCAGTCCGAAGATCGGCTACGTCTTCCATTACGAGCCGTGGGACTGGATCATCGGCACGGGCGTGTATGTCGACGACATCGATGCCGAGGCGCAGAAGCAGCTCGCAGCCGAGCAGGCGAAGCTCTCGAGCACGTTCGATGACGTGCAGTTCAGTCAGGACGGCTTCTTCTTCATCCTGGATCAGACGGGCAGTGTCGTCGTCTCGCCGCAGGGGCGCGACCTGTCCCCACTCGCCAACACGCCATCCGGGCAGCAATACGTCGACGCCATCATTGCCGCTGCCCCGACAACGGACGGGCCGATCACCACTCTCGACTCCGATGTGGCCCTTCAAGGCGATCAGTCAGAGGTGTGGTCAACCACCATCTCCACCTTCACTCCCCTGGGCTGGATCCTGGTCTCTGCTGTGCCCGAGGCAGTCCTCGAGGCCCCCGGGCGCACACTTGCATGGCAGCAGGCCGGGCTCAGCCTCATCGTCCTTCTCATCGGCCTGGTCAGCGGGCTGCTGCTGAGCCGTCGCATCATCCGCCCCGTCGAGGCAGTGACCCGCGCTGCCCGAGACCTGTCCGAGGACCGCTTTGATCCGGCTTCACTTGATGCCGCGGCGCAGCGATCAGACGAGGTCGGCGAACTCGCTCGAACCTTCCAGCGCATGGGCACGGAGATCGTCGAACGCGAGCGCCGACTCCGCGAGCAGGTGGCTCGGCTGACTGTGCAGATCGACCGCACCAAGGTCGAGGAGGCCGTCAGCGATATCGCCGAGAGCGAGTACTTCCTGCGAATCAAGGAGCGTGCGGAGGAACTGCGCTGGAACCGACGCGAGGATTCCCCCACCGACGAGTAGACGGCATGCAAAGAAGGGGCCGGGCGCATCGCGC
>CAJAKT010000417.1 GCA_903940375.1 uncultured bacterium
GAACTGACGACGGAAGACCCCCAAGACCCGGACGCCTAAGGGGGCGGTTTGACCCTCGAGGAGGGTCATCCGTATCCTTGGACCTTGTGCCTCGGGGCTGACAGTCACCGGGTGCGTCCCTTACGACAGGAGTTCGTGGTGTACGCCATTGTTCGCGCCGGCGGCCGGCAAGAGAAGGTCGCAGTCGGCGATGTTGTTGTGATGGACCGCCAGGTCGGTGAGCCGGGTGCGTCCCTGGCCCTTCCGGTGCTGCTGCTCGTCGACGGTGCTGCCGTCACGTCCGACCCGACCGTGCTGGCCAAGGCCACCGTGACGGCCGAGATCGTGGATCATCACCGCGGCCCCAAGATCGACATCCTGAAGTACAAGAACAAGACCGGCTACCGCCGTCGCCAGGGGCACCGCCAGGAGCTCACCGCGGTCAAGGTCACCGACATCAAGCCGGGGAAGTGAACTAGATGGCACACAAGAAGGGCGCATCCAGCACCCGTAACGGTCGCGACTCCAACGCCCAGCGCCTCGGCGTGAAGCGCTTCGGTGGCCAGGAGGTCAACGCAGGCGAGATCATCGTGCGTCAGCGTGGTACCCACTTCCACCCGGGCGACAACGTCGGCCGTGGCGGCGACGACACCCTGTTCGCTCTGGCGGCCGGGAAGGTCGAGTTCGGCACCCATCGCGGGCGCCGGGTCGTCAACATCGTCGCTGGCGAGTAGCCGAGCAGGCTCGACAGACATCGAAGAGGCGGGCCTTCGGGCCCGCCTCTTTGCATTCACCGCACCACGGAAGGAACGAACCGGCCATGGCCACCTTCGTCGATCAAGTCACGCTGCATGCGCAGGCGGGCGACGGTGGCAACGGCTGCGCCTCGGTCATGCGCGAGAAGTTCAAGCCGCTGGGCGGTCCCGACGGCGGCAATGGCGGTAGCGGCGGCGATGTCGTCGCGGTTGTCGACCCGAGCGTCACGACCCTGCTGGAGTTCCACCGTGGACCCCATCGCAAGGCCATGAACGGCAAGCCGGGGGCCGGCGACCACCGGCATGGTGCCAAGGCCGCAGACGTGATCCTGAAGGTCCCCAGCGGCACCATCGTCCGCACGCCGGGCGGGGAGGTCCTCGCTGACCTCATCGGGGCCGGCGCAACGTATGTCATCGCCCGTGGTGGCCGAGGTGGCCTCGGCAATGCCGCCCTGGCCTCTCCTCGCCGTAAAGCCCCCGGCTTCGCCCTGCTGGGTGAGCCGGCCGAGCAGCGCGATGTCGTCCTCGAGCTCAAGCTCGTGGCGGATGTCGCCCTGGTGGGCTTCCCGAGTGCGGGCAAGTCGAGCGTCGTCGCGGCGATGTCGGCCGCGCGGCCGAAGATCGCTGACTACCCGTTCACCACCCTGGTTCCCAATCTCGGGGTCGTCACGGCCGGTGAGGTCGTCTACACGGTCGCCGACGTGCCCGGGCTGATCCCCGGCGCCAGCCAGGGCAAGGGCCTGGGCCTGGAGTTCCTGCGCCATGTCGAGCGCTGCAGCGTGCTGGTGCATGTGCTCGACTGCGCCACCATCGATCCGGGTCGCGATCCGATCGACGATCTCGACACGATCGAGAACGAGCTGGCGCTGTACGGCGGGCTCGAGGACCGGCCCCGCATGGTGGCACTCAACAAGATCGATGTCCCCGATGCGCGCGTGCTGGCCGAGATGGTGAAGCCCATCCTCGAGGAGCGCGGATACCAGGTGTTCGAGATCTCTGCAGCGACGCATGAGGGCCTGCGGGCGCTCTCGTTCGCGATGGCCGAGAAGGTGCTGGCGGCACGTGCGGCGGCCGCCCCCGACGAGGGGCTCCGACCGATTCTCAAGCCGAAGGCTGTCGATGATGCGGGGTTCACCGTGACGATCGAGCCCGAGGGATACCGCGTGCGTGGCGACCGGCCCGAGCGCTGGGTTCGTCAGACCGACTTCAGCAACGACGAGGCCGTGGGCTACCTGGCCGACCGGCTGGCCCGGCTGGGGCTCGAGGAGGAGCTCATCGGCCTAGGTGCGGTGCCCGGCTCGACCGTGATGATCGGCGGCGACGATGCCGTCGTGTTCGACTGGTATCCCTCGATCATGGCCGGTGATGCACCGCATGCCGGACCTCGCGGCACGGATGTCCGCCTCGATGCGCGATTGGACGAGCTTCCCGGCGGCGGGTCATGACCTCGGACGTGCGTGCCGACATCGCCGGTGCGCACCGCATCGTCGTCAAGGTTGGCTCGTCTTCGCTGACTCGGCCCGGCGGCGGCATCGATGTCGAACGGATCGAGCAGCTGGTCGCGCAGATCGCGGCCCGTCGAACCGCCGGACATCAGGTCGTCCTCGTCTCGAGTGGCGCCATCGCGACGGGCTTCCCCCGGCTCGGGCTCAAGCGCCGCCCCCGGGACCTCGCCACCCAGCAGGCGGCTGCGTCCGTCGGGCAGGGGATGCTGCTCGCCCAGTACAGCGCGGCGTTCTCGGCATTCGATCTCACGGTGGGACAGGTCCTCGTCACGGCTGACGATGTCATCCGGCGCAGCAACTACCGCAATGCGCAGCGCACGCTGTTCCGCCTGCTCGACCTCGGCATCGTGCCGATCGTCAACGAGAACGACACCGTCGCCACCGAGGAGATCCGCTTCGGGGACAACGACCGGCTCGCCGCCCTCGTTGCGCATGTCGTGCAGGCCGATGCTCTCGTGCTCCTGTCGGATGTCGAGGGCCTATTTGACGGGCCTCCGTCGCTGGAGGGCTCGACGCTGATCACGGATGTTCACGGCCCCGCAGACCTCGCCGGTGTTCGCATCGGGGGCACCGGCAGTGCCGGTGTCGGCCTCGGCGGCATGACGACGAAGGTCGAGGCGGCCGGCATCGCCACGTCCGCGGGCATCCCCGTCCTCCTCGCATCTGCCGGTCGTGTGGCCGAGGCGCTGAGCTCCGCGGCCGTCGGCACGGTCTTCCACCCGACGGGGGAGCGCACGTCGACCCGCATGCTGTGGCTGGCGCATGCCAGCACGCCGCGTGGCCAGCTGATGCTGGACGCTGGCGCCGTTGTGGCGGTCGTTCAGCGTCGGCTCTCGTTGCTTCCCGCAGGCATCACCGGTATCGATGGCACCTTCGTCGCGGGAGATCCGGTGGACCTATTGGACGAAAAGGGCAACATCGTCGCCCGAGGTTTGGTCAACTTTGACGCACAGGAGTTGCCGGGCCTGCTCGGTCGCTCGACACGGGAACTGGCACGTGAGTTCGGACCTGCTTATGAGCGCGAGATCGTCCACCGCGACGACCTGGTGATCCTGGCAACCTGAGCCACTGCCGACGTCAGCACGAGGGGTGGCGATATGGAAGCCGTCGAACCCTTGCGCCTCCACACTGTCGAGAATCCCGACGAGCGCGCGGAGTCGCGCTCGATGTGGCACATCACGCTCACGGTGGCGGGTCAGGTCGTCCCCGAACCCGTTATCCGCGGTGCCCTTGAACGCCTCAGTGAGGAACACCCGTTCCTGCTCTCGGGGCGTTATGCCGCCGATCGGGCAGAGGTGCGCTACTGGGAGGAGGCGACCGATGTCGCCACCGCCCTGCGCATCGCCGTCCTTCTGTGGGACGAGCACGTCGCATCCGCCCAGTTGCCGCCGTGGCGCGTCGTTGGGGTCGAGGTCGTCGATCGTGAGACCTTCCACCGGCGCGGACGCTACATCCACGAGCAGCCGGGGCTCGTCGCCGCCGGTCGCGTCCTGCCGTTCTGACGATTCACGCCGTCGGTAGGGTCGGCGCATGGCTGACGACGGGACGGACGAGCGCGAGCGGGTGCTGGACACGGCCCGGCGTGCCCGCGCGGCATCGATCTCGCTGAGGGGACTGACCCGCAATCAGAAGGACGCGGCACTGCTCGCGCTCGCTGATGCACTCGATGCGGCGGTACCCCAGATCGTGGCGGCGAACGCCACGGACGTGGCGCGTGCCGAGGCAGCAGGGACGTCGCCTGCTCTCATCGACCGGCTGACCCTCACCCGCGATCGGATTGAGGCGATCGCGCAGGCCCTTCGCGAGGTCGCCGGCCTGCCGGATCCTGTTGGCGAGGTCATCCGCGGATACACCCTGCCCAACGGTCTCCAGGTTCGCCAGGTGCGCGTGCCGCTCGGTGTCGTCGGGATGATCTACGAGGCGCGGCCCAACGTCACCGTCGATGCAGCGGGCCTGTGCCTCAAGAGCGGTAACGCCGCACTGCTCCGCGGCTCCTCCTCTGCGGCGGCGAGCAACGCAGCGCTTGTCGATGTCATGCGCGCCGCTCTCATCGAGGTGGGCCTGCCGGCCGACGCGATCCAGCTCGTGCCCGGCGATACCCATGATTCGGTGACGCACCTGATGACCGCTCGTGGTCTCGTGGACGTGGTGATCCCTCGCGGCGGGGCCGCGCTGATCCGCAATGTGGTCGACAACGCGACAGTGCCCGTCATCGAGACAGGGGTGGGCAACTGCCACGTGTATGTCGACAAGGACGCCGACGTCGACAAGGCCGTGGCAATCCTGCTGAACAGCAAGGCACAGCGCGTCAGCGTCTGCAATGCCGCGGAGTCGGTGCTCGTGCATCGGGACATCGCCGACGCCTTCCTGCCGCGAGCACTCGAGGCACTGCGGGAGGCGGGGGTGACGGTCCATGGAGACAGCCGCTTCGCGCTGCATGCCACCGGCACCGGCGTCGCATTCGCTGACGTCACCGACGACGACTGGGCGGCCGAGTACTACTCCCTCGATATCGCAGCCGGCATCGTCGACAGCATCGAGGAGGCCTTGGAGCACATCCGTCGCTGGTCCTCGGGGCACACGGAGGCGATCGTCACCGACAGCCAGTCGGCCGCTCAGCAGTTCATCGCCGGTGTGGATTCCGCCGCCGTGATGGTCAATGCCTCCACGCGCTTCACTGATGGGGGCGAGTTCGGATTCGGGGCGGAGATCGGCATCTCGACGCAGAAGCTGCACGCCCGAGGCCCCATGGGCCTCACGGAGCTGACCACGTCGACGTACGTCGTCACGGGCGACGGGCATATCCGCCCCTGACCCTGGCCCGTCTCGCACTACAGTGGGCGCCGAGCCCGCCACCGTCGGCCCGAGAGGAACCCCATGAACATTGTCAGTTCCGGTATCGCGATCCTCAGCGAGGAGGCAGCGGCCCAGTCCGGCCAGGTGTCGCCCTACGTGTTCGGTGCCTTCGCCTTCGTCGCCCTCACCGCACTTCTTGTCGTGGTCATGATGATCAAGGTCGGCGACTGATCCGTCCTCCCGCCGCCCCATGCTGGGCGGCCGCTATTCCTGAGGAGCCGTCATGACGGTGCGGATCGGTGTCATGGGGGGATCGTTCGACCCCATCCACATCGGCCACCTGGTGGCTGCGTCCGAGGTCGCGCACCGTTTCTCCCTCGACCGGGTGGTGTTCAGCCCCACCGGTCAGGCCTGGCACAAGCAGGCCGGAACCAGTGCGCCGGCCGAACTCAGGTACCTCATGACCGTCGTGGCCACGGCCGCTGACCCGCGCTTCGATGTCAGCCGCGTCGATATCGATCGCGATGGCCCGACCTACACGATCGACACCCTCGCCGACCTGCAGGCGCAGTTCGCCGCTGACCATCCGGGCGAGGACGCTGAGTGGTTCTTCATCACGGGGGCTGATGCGCTCGCCGACATCCTTGACTGGCGTGATCCGGAGGGCCTCCTTGCGGCTGCCCACCTCGTAGGGGTCACTCGGCCCGGTCACGTGCTTGCGGATCCGGTGCTGCGACCCGATCGGATCTCGCTCATCGAGATCCCGGCTCTGGCCATCTCGTCAACGGATATCCGACGTCGCGTGCAGGCGGGGGAGCCGGTGACGTATCTCGTCCCCGACGGAGTGGCGCACCTGATCGCCAAGCACGGCCTGTACGCGGGGGAGAACGGGTGACCGGCCACCCGTGAGCGACCATCCGCACCATCCCTTCCCGTGGCGCGTCACCGCCATCGTGGCGATCGTCGTGGTTGTCGCGTCGGTGCTCGCGGGCATCCTGCTCAACCGCGACCGGGTGGAACCCGCTCAGCCCCAGCCAACGTCGGCGCCATCGGCGGCTGCATCGCAACTGCCGCTGGAGGAGCAGCGGCAGGTCACGATGCTCCTGACGGTTCGAGATGCTGATCGCACCGCCGTCAGCAACGTCCTCATCGGGGTCGGCGGAAGCACGGGATTCGTGGCCGAACTGCTGCTGCCCCGCGAGCTGCTGCTGCCGACCGTGCCGCCCATGCGCCTTCAGCAGGTCACTGATCCGACCGGCCAGCGCACCGCCGAGCAGCCGCTCGAGACGCTGCTCGGCGTCCAGGTCGATGCCATCGTCGATCTGGACCGACTGGCGTGGTCCGGCCTCATTGACGCGACCGGCTCGCGGGTGGATGTCGATATCGCCCAGCGCCCGGGCTCCTTCCCGCTCGTCCTGGATCGCGTCCTGCTGGGCCTGCCGGCTGAGCAGTCGACGATCGGCGAGCTGCTCACCGGTCTGGGGTCGATGGCCCGGACCACGGTCACCAACGAGGACGCGAGTTACCTGATCGCCCTCGTCGCGCGCGAGCTGCGTGCGCAGGACGTGAGGCGTGCGGCACTGCCCGTGGTCTACCTGAGGTCTGGTCCCGAGCGGGTCGCGGTCGCGGACCAGGCGGCGAGCGCTGTGGTGGTCGCTGAACTGTTCCCCGAGGCCCTGCTGCAGCCAGGTCACCAGGGCCAGCGCCGAGTGGTGCTGCAGCGTGCGGGCGCCACCGTGGGGGCAGCCGTCGATGCCCGCCTGCGGCTGGTGGCAGCCGGATTCGGCGTCGTCGAGGATCGTGGCCCGCAGGCGAACAGTCAGACGAGCGCAATCTATGTGCCCGACAGATCGCCGGAGGCCATGGCGGCCGGCCTCGACACGGCTGCCGCCCTGGGCCTGCCCGCCACGGCCGTGGCCGTCGACACGGGTCCATCGCCCGTCGTGGACGTGCGGGTAGCCCTCGGCCCTGATGTCCTGCTCACGCCCTGAGGAACCCGAGCCCGCCGCGGCTGTGTGAGAGGGTTGAGTGTTTCTCCCCTCGATCAGAAGGACCCCCGTGACCGCCAGTCCCGAAGCCACCGCCCTCGCCATTGCTGCCGCCGAGGCAGCGTCGGACAAGCTCGCCGAGGACATCCTTGCGATCGACGTGAGCGAGAAGATCGTCATCACCGACGTCTTCGTCATGTGCTCTGCGGCCAATGAGCGACAGGTCAAGTCAGTCGTCGACGGGGTGGAGGAGCGTCTCCACGGCCTCGGCGCGAAGCCGCTGCGCCGAGAGGGCGAGGCTGAGGGGCGCTGGGTGCTGCTGGACTTCGGCGACATCGTCGTGCACGTGCAGCTCGCTGAGGAGCGCATCCACTACGCCATCGAGCGACTGTGGAAGGACTGCCCGCTGATCGCCCTACCCGATGCCGTGCATCAGGGCCGTCGCGCCGCGGATCCGAAGGCGTGACTCGTCACATCGTGTTCTGGCGGCATGGCCGCACCGCCTGGAACGCCGAACGACGGTTCCAGGGCCAGACGGATGTGCCGCTCGACGAGACCGGGCTGACCCAGGCTGCCCGTGCTGCCACGTCCCTTGCCCGCATGCGGCCGCATCGCATCATCAGTTCTGACCTCAGCCGGGCACGCGCGACCGCCGAAGCCCTCGCAGGCCTGACGGGCCTGACGGTCGACGAGGACATCGCACTGCGCGAGACGTTCGCGGGGGAGTGGCAGGGGCTGACACGGACCGAGCTCGAGGAGCGCTTCGGCGCTGAGCTCGCCGACTGGTCTGCGGGTTCGGAGATCCGGCCCGGCGGCGGTGAGACGCGGCGCGAGGTAGCCGACCGCATGGTGTCGTCGATCGATCGCGCTCTCGCCGATGTGCCGCCCGGTCAGACGCTCGTGGTCGCGACCCATGGTGGCTCCGCACGCGCCGCGATCGGTGCCCTCCTCGGCCTGCCGATCGAGCACTGGGCCGCCCTGGGCGTGCTGGCGAACTGTGCCTGGTCGGTGCTGGAGGAGAACGCTTCGGAGCGTGGGCCTCGTTGGCGGCTGCAGGAGTACAACGCCGGTTCGCTGCCGGTGACCGCCCTCGCGGACGACCGCTGACCGTCTTGTATAGTTGCGAATCCCGCAAGGGGCTGTAGCGCAGCTGGTAGCGCACCTCCATGGCATGGAGGGGGTCAGGGGTTCGAGTCCCCTCAGCTCCAC
>CAJAKT010000418.1 GCA_903940375.1 uncultured bacterium
GACCTGGGAGTACTGGGAGATGGCATTCCCCCGCGGGACGAGCCGTGAAGCCGCTCGCGTCATGCTCACCGGTGCGGCCGAGACAGACCACTGGGAACTCGACCAGCTCCGCCTGTCCCCCGACGGCCGGCGCACCGTCCGGCTGCGTCGTCGCGTCTACCGCATGATGCGCACGGCCTAGGGAGTCTCATCGCGGACCTCGGTCCCGTTCTCCCCTACATTTGCGATCCGGTTGAATCGCAGATCCGCCAAGTCGGTGTCGAATCCCAAGCCGAACGCTGCGTCGATATCTGCGATGGTCAGAGGATTGCGGACTTGATTCCCACCCATGCACGCAATCTAACAAGATCAACTCAGGTTGGGCAGTTTCTCGCGATCGCGGGCGACGGTTCAGCAGGCTCGCAGGAACCGGTCCAGCACCCGCACCCCGAACTTCAGGCCGTCCACGGGCACCCGCTCATCGACACCGTGGAACAGCCGCCAGTAGTCGAGGTCGGCCGGCATCTGCAGCGGGCTGAACCCGTAACAGTCCACGCCTAGCCGCGCGAACGCCTTCGCATCGGTGCCGCCGGAGATCATGTACGGCACGGGCAGGGCGTACGGATCCTCATGTCGCAGCACCGATGCCATGAGGTCAACCGTTGCCGTATCGAACGGAGCCTCCAGCGCGATGTCGGCATTGACCGTCTCGATGATGATTCCGTCGCCCACGATCTCGCGGATGGTCGCATCGAACTCGTCCTCGTACCCGGGCAGCACTCGACCGTCGATACTCGCGGTGGCCTCCCCCGGGATGACGTTGTGCTTGTAGCCCGCCTGCAGCATCGTGGGATTCGCGGTGTTCTGCAGAGTCGCACCGACGAGGAAGGCCAGGGTGCCGAGTCGCTCGCGAACCTGGTCGATGTCGCCGTCTGACAGGTCGACGCCGTAGGCCTCCGACAGCCCCGCCAGGAAACGGTCAACGGTCTTCGTGCGACGGATCGGCCAGCTATGCCGGCCGACCTTGGCAACTGCCTCGCACAAGGCCGTCACCGCGTTGTCCTGATGGATCATCGAGCCGTGCCCGGCACGGTCCTTCGCCCGGAGCCGCAGCCAGCGGATGCCCTTCTCCGCCGTCTGAATCGGATACAGCCGAAGGTCATCGCGGACGGTGACCGAGAACCCGCCCACTTCGCCGACCGCCTCGGTGACGCCCGCGAACAGTTCGGGACGATGCTCCACGAGCCAGTGGCTGCCGTGGACGCTGCCCGCCTCCTCGTCCGGCAGGAAGAGGACGACGACGTCACGTCTCGGCCGCACATCAGCGCGCGCCCAGGACCGGATGACCGCCAGGATCATCGCGTCCATGTCCTTCATGTCGACAGCGCCGCGACCCCAGATGAAGCCGTCGGCCAGCTCGGCAGCGAACGGCGGACGCGACCAGTCGGCGGCCATCGCCGGCACGACATCGATGTGACCGTGCAGCAGAAGGGCACCAGCCGCCGGATCAGTCCCGGGGATGCGAACGTGCACGGCTCGGCGGCTGTCGCTGGTCGTGACGATGACCTCGGGATCCAGACCCACCTCGCGCAGGCGCTCGGCGCAGTAATCGGCGGCCTCGGCCTCTCCCACTGTCTCCGGCGAGTCACCCCAGTTGCTGCTGTCGATGCGGATCAGTTCCTGCGTCAGCTGGGCCACCTCGGCCTCCGCATCAGGCAGGGGCTCGAGGTCCGGACGGTCTACGTCTGCGCTCATGACGCCATCCTGCCGCGCGAGGAGGCATTCGGCACGACCTCGGAGCCATTTCCGGCCGGACACCGGACCTATGTATGCTGTGCCAGCACACTCGTCCGGGTGGCGGAATTGGCAGACGCGCTAGCTTGAGGTGCTAGTTCCCTTTACGGGGAATGGGGGTTCAAGTCCCCCCTCGGACACGTAGGTTGAGACATCTGCA
>CAJAKT010000419.1 GCA_903940375.1 uncultured bacterium
TCGAGGACCTGCCGCCCGAGGATGATGACCAACCCCGATGCCTCCATCGTGTCCATGAATACCGCCGGCGACAACAGGCCTCGACTCGGGTGGTTCCAACGCACGAGCGCCTCGTATCCACACACAGACCCATCGCCTAGCCGCACCTGCGGCTGGTAGTGCATGACGAACTGCCGAGCATCCAGTGCAACCCGCAACTCGTGCTCGAGTTGAAGTCGCTCGAGCGGACTCTGCGGATCGGGCAATCGCCCCTGCACGTGGTACCTCGACCTGCCCTTCGCCTTCGCCGCCACGAGTGCAGAGTCGGCCTCGCGGATGAGGGCCGTCGCAGTGGAGTAGTAGTTCGAGTAGGCGATGCCGATGCTCCCTGTGCGCGAGATGCGATTCCCGCTCGCCACCGTCTCCTCACCGATGACGGCCAGGACGTCCTCAGCAACCTCCTGCACCGGCTCGCCCACCTGCGTGTCAGGGACGACGATGAGCAGGCTGTGACCGTCAAAGCGACCCACGACATAGGTTTCGGGAACCACCGCGACAACCTTGTGAGCGATATCGGCTAGCACCTGATCGCCCGCCGAGTACCCGAGCGTTCGATTGACGACGAGGAACTGCGTGAGGTCGACGAACATCACCGCGACCTTGCCGTCGGTCAAGGTGGCATTGACCAGTTCGTCTTGAAGGACCGTCGTGATTGATGTGCGGCTGCGTAGTCCAGTCACGGGGTCGTACTCGGCCAGCCACTGCAACTCGCTCTTTGCCCGCTCCTCGGCCGTGACATCGACCGCGTGCGCTATGAAGATGCGCTCACCCGTGCTCGGAACTGTCGCGACCCTCACGTACAGGTCCCCGAGCAGCGGCTCTCCGTCAGCACGCATGTAGCGCTTGCGTATCCGGTACGAGTCGATGTCTCCTGAAGCAATGAGGCCGTCCAGCCGCTGCTCCTCCGCAATGTCGTCGGGGTGCGTGTGGTCCTGCCACGTGAATTCGCCGAGTTCCTCTCGGCTGTAGCCGAGGTACTCGCAGAAGGCATCGTTGACGTCCTCATGAGTGCCGTCAACCGCCCCGAAGCTCATCGGGATTGTTGTGAGGTAGAGCGTCGTCCGGAACAGTTCCTGCGATCGCTCAAGTTCCTTCGTCAGGCCGACCTGGTTGGCCAGTTGACGGCTCAGCGCCTTACGCGTGCGTACGCTTTCGGCCACGGCCCCAGCCAGCAGCCATGCCACCAGCGGCAGCGACACCATGAACACCTGGACGACCAAAGTCGCCTGGACGACCGATGCGCGATCAACCGCGGCCAGGGCAGTGACCCCCCTCCCCAGCGTCGTCGCCACCGTGATGGAGATGACACACAGCATGAGGCCGATGGAAAGGGTCAACTGCGACGTCCGGGCAGCAAGCAGCACGATGATCGGCACGATGAGGAAAGCGGCAGCGAGGTAGAGCGACGTACTGCCCCCGTAGAAGGCGACGGTGATGAGCACCTCGCCCATGCAGATGGCCACGACCCCGATGAGGAACCTCGTGCGCGAGAAGGCCGGCCAGGTCCGGCGATCGAATACCAGGACCACGAGCGGCACGATCGTCAGGACGCCGATTGCTGTGGTCAGCGCAACGTTGGCGCAGTAGACGGGTACGGAGTAGTTCCCCATTGACTGAGTCGGGACCATCGGGGCGGCAGCGAGGGCCCGTGCCACCCCGCCTCCCAGCGCCACGGCCACGAGCAGACCGGCATCCTTCGTGGATCGGAAAGGGATGCATCGCCAACGGCTCAAGCCCAGCGCGAGCGCAACCATGATGGACATGTCGGCGATCACTCGGACCACGGACGTGGCCACCGGCCAACCCCCCGCGCCGTAGGCGACGAAGGTGCCAGCTGCGGCGATCAGCATGTAGGGCCACCAGCGACGACGCGGGATCAGGAGCATGATGCCGACGGGGATGGCCCCGTACCAGACGGTGACGAATCCCTGTGACCGGAGCATCGACATGCTGAGTCCCAGTCCGATCGCCACCGCGAGAAGCGCGAGGCCGACGTCGATCAGGGTGGTGAGCAGGAAGCCGCGCGGCTTCCCCTGGACTTCCACCTCCGACACCCGTCGGACGCTAGCAGCGCCCGCGACTCCTATCCGTTGGGCGAGCGTCCCCTGTTCCGGGCTGATCGAGCACCATGAGCCGTGGTGCGGCATTCGTCACGGATGCCCGCCTGACCGAATGCCTACGCCGCGAATGGATTCACCACGGTTAAGCCGCGAACCTGCCAGCCGTCCTGCAAGTCCTCAGTCACGAGGGTGTCACATCCGGCGTGCGCCGCCGCTTCGATGATCAGGGCATCCCAGAAGGAGACGTGAGTCGACTCGCTCGTCCCGATGGCGCGAAGCACAAGCTCGGACGTATGCACGACCACTTCGAGTTCGGTCAGGCCCTGAACCAGCCCGGCCGCGTCCACGCTGCTGATGCCCAGTTTCTTCGTGGCCACCACGTAGAACTCGGACAGCACCTGAGTGCTGACAACAAGCTGATCCTCTCGCGTCGCAAGAACCGCACGGGCAGTAGCTCGCTTCGCCGGATCTCGATCATCGGCCGCGTAGGCGATCACGTTCGTGTCGATGAAACTCCTAGACATCGTAAAGGTCGTCCCGGCTCCACGAGCGTCCCCCTTCACCCGAACTCCCACCCACCCGGTCGGCCAAAGCCAGGAACGACGCCACAGCTTCTGCCTGACGATCCCCACCGGCGTAGCTCTCGAGATACCTGCGCACGATGGAGTTGACCGACTCCCCCTGCTGGAGGGCCCGTATCCGCGCCCTCCTGAGCAGGGCTTCGTCGATCGTGATGGTCAGGTTGGTCATGGCACGATGTTAACCCGTGCTGCACGGGTATCGTGCTGCACATGCTGCGAGGTCGAGACGCTCACGCTGGCAGAAATGCTGCGCGACATCGTCCGGTCCGAGCCCTTCGGCGAGGCAGGCGCAGTCACGGTGAGTGCTGGCGTGGCCGAACTCCGACCAGATGATGATCTCGATACGTGGCTGAGTCGCGCGGATCACGCGTTGTATGCAGCCAAGGCTGCGGGCCGCAACGCAGTGCGCGCCGCCCACTAGCAACTTCACGCGAGCGGCCAGTTGTGGGGGCAAATTCAGCCGGTCGGACCCCCACGACTGGCCGCTCGCGAGAAGTTTTCGACGGTGGCTTCGATCCTGAATGCAGTCGAGGAGTAGCGGGCCGCGCTCACACGTGCGACGAAGCCGCCAGCACGCAGAACTCGTTGCCCTCCGGGTCGGCGAGCACAACCCATGGCGTGCCTCCCTGGCCGATGTCGACTCTCGTCGCGCCGAGGCCGACCAACCGCGCAACCTCGGCCTGCTGATCAATCGGACGGAAGTCGAGGTGCAGGCGATTCTTGCCAACCTTGGCTGCACATGCGGGAACGAACACCAACCCCGGGATCCGATCAGCGGCCGGCCGGATCTCGACTTCATCGTCGGTGTCCAACGTGACGACCCAGTCGAGCGCCTCCGACCACCAGCGCCCTAGTGCACGCGGATCCCCGGCATCGACGACAACCTGCTCCCATACGAGACCCATGCCGTCATGCTACGAGCCAGGTTCAGCGCCCACGCCGGACGGTGATCGTCATCGGATTCGCGGCGACGAGGTTGCCATCAGCGTGCACGCCCGCCACCGTGACGACATGCGGCCGGCCACCACTTCGCTTGGGCACGCCGGTGACCACGCCGGTCTTGTGGTTGATCCGCAGGCCCTTGTTGAGCTTCCCTCTGATCACCTTGAAGTAGAGGATGCTGGCTGCATCGACGATGTGCGGTCGGATGCGGGTGCGGTGGTGCGTCCGCAGGTGCGGGTGCGCAGGATAGGAGACCTGCGGACCTGCTGCCGGCCCGACGAGGAAGATGAAGGACGCCGCCGCCGCACCAGCCTTGTTCCGCTCGACGATGCGCAGCGGCGGATTCTGATCATCCTCGGTGGTGGGTGTCCCGGTGATGCGACCGGTGCGCTCATCGAAGACGGTTCCGGCCGGGACCTTCCCGCAGACGATCGAGTACGTCGAGCCCACGGGAGCATTGGTCGTGGGACCCGTCTCAACCGACTGACCCACGCCACCGATCATCACCAGTGGGTAGGTGAGCGTCTGCGCGTCGTTGTCGATCGTGAACGGCACGGTCGCCGATGCCTTGCTGCCGTCGAGGTAGGTGCCCGTCAACGAGACCGAGTACTTACCGGCAGCAGTCGGGACGCCGTAGATGATGCCTGTTGCCGCATCCAGGCTCAGGCCGGGCGGGAGCACGCCATCAACCACGGTCACAGTGGTGGGCGTCTGTTCCCCCGGTCGGCCGGGAACGACGACGAGCTGCGATCCGACGGTGCCGAAGGCAGCCGGGTACAGGGAGCCCTTGGGGGCCAGGCATGGTGCGCCGACGGCGGCCGGATCACCCCCGGTCGACTGCGTCGGACCGGATGCCGAAGTGGAGGCACCCGACGTGCTGACGGGGGCTGGCACGGTGCCCGCGTTGCCGGTGTTCGGCGGCAGTGCGGTGGGCGGCGACGCGAAGATCACCGCGACACCCGGGTAGATGTCCCTCCCCTGCGGGTTCTTGTTGACCACCTTCACCCAGACGACGGAGCGCGTCTTCGTGATGCCGCTGACCGTGAACGAGCCTGATGTCCCGGACTGGGTGCCCCCCACGTTCTGGAAAGGCCCAGCCAGGGACAGGGCGTACTGAAGACCCTGCACATTGGCGATAGCGGGATCCCCCGCAACGAAGGACCACCCGATGGTGGCGAAGCCGCCCGCCGGGGTGGTGCTCGACACCGTGAGGGTCGGCTTGGGCAGCGGAGAGCAGGGCAGGTAGCTGATCTCCGCGAGACCAGCGTCCGACCCCGCCGGAGTCGTGACGATCACCTTCTGGCTCCCCGTCAGGGCTGGCGCAGTCGCTTCCAGATGCTGGTCGACCACAGTGAACGGGACGGTCTGCCCACCGATGGTCACCGCGGTCGTGCCCACCAGGCGGAAGCCATCGATGACGATCTTCTCACCGGCCGTCACTCCACAGGAGGGGGTAACGGACGCGACAGATGGCGGATTGCTCGTATACGTGAAGGCCGCCTTCAGGACCACCGCGCCTGTTGGCGTTGTCACGGTGACGTCCACGGCCGAGCCGACCGGGTTGGCCCCTGCGACCGGAATCTCAACCACGACCTTGTCGTCCGTAACCGCAGCAATTCTGGTGGCGCGCGAGCCGAAACTCACTGCGCTCGCTCCCAGGAGGTGGGAGCCCAGGATCTCCGCCGTGCCACCTCCCGACTCCTTCGCCGTCGCGGGGGTGATCGACGTCAGCGCTGGCGGCGACGGCACGAGCGTTGCCACGAGACCGGTCGTGGCTGTGTTGGGGAACACGTCCCAGTGCTCCGACCTCACTCGCGCCTCGAGCATCGTGAACTGAGGCGAGCCCGACTCCATCCCTGCGAGCGAGGCCTTGAAGTAGTAGTAAGCGAAGTTGTCCAGAACATAGAACTGCGCGGCATCGACGATGTGGCACTCACCGCCGGCCGGGGTGCAGCCCTGGTTGGTGAAGGTGCTCGTGGACATGCTCTGGCCCGCGATGGTGTAGCTGACCTGCCCCCTGTAGGCCCCGGACGCATCACGCGTGATCGTGAGGTTGTTCACCGTGAGGTTCCCGCTCGTCCAGCCGGCTAGCGTGAACGTGCCCGCATCGAGCGCAGCGGCCGATGGGGCTCCGACGAGGGCACCACCCACGAACATGGCAAGGGCAGTAACGGCGGCAAGTACTCTCTTCACGCAGACTCCTCAATAGCAGGCAACGTAAGCCTACGCTGTGTAAGGATGATCTGAGAACGAAGCCAAGAGGACAATATGGGGGCGGGAACGACGTGACTGCGCAGGAGAGCCTCGGCATGTCCTCCCGAATTCGACCCGCGCCTGGCCGCAAGCGCCAGTGGCGCATCTCCGCCGAGCAGTCTTTCCCGCTGCCCGTCATCGTCGACCACAGGTACGTCGACCCGACGACGGGTGAGCGGGGCTGGCTCATCGAGGCGACGATCGACCTGGTTGACGGAGTGCCCGCCATCGTCCGCATGAACGCCAGCGTGCCGGGCGGCCTGGATCCGCAACGCATGCAGCGTGAGTTCCGTTGGGCGTCCCCTCTGGAGATCGTCACGATCGGCGTGCCCGCGCTCCTTGCGCGAGGCATCGATCCCTTCGACTACGACCTCCCCCTGACCGGCTTCCCCGAAGCGGCCCAATTGGGCCACCGGACGAATGACCAGCTGAGCGACCCGTTCCTCGAGGAGATCGCTCGCGAGTACCTGACGATCGGTCGGGGGTACGCCCGGGCCATTGCCAGTGAACGCCACGTGTCCGAGCGCACCGTCGTCAGCTGGGTCGAGAAGGCACGTCGGCGCGGGATTCTCACTCGAGTGCCGTCGGGGAGCTTCGGCGGGACGATCGTGCCCAAGTCACGGCGACGGGCCACCGCCCGCTAACCATCCACAGTGGTGGGTTGCGTAGGATCACGCCATGCGTCGATCCCTCACCCTGACCGCCACCGTCCTTGCCCTGACCCTGGCCTTGGCCGTTCCGCTGGTCCCCGCTGTTGCGCACGCGCAGCCGGGACCGATCGACACGAAGATGCGGATGTCCGCAGCGGACCGCACGGCAATCGACACGGCAGCACAGCAGTTCATCGCGAACTCGCTCGACGGCACACCCGGACTGTGGATCGCGGTGTGGGATCCGAAGCGCGGCTACTACGAGCAGGCGTACGGCGAGGCCTCGACCGACGGCACGCCCGCCACGGTCACCGACCACTTCCTCATCGGCTCGATCACCAAGACCGTCTTCGCAACCGCCGTGCTCGAGCAGGTTGCGGCCGGGCGCCTGAAGCTCACCGATACCGTCAGGAGACTCGACCCGGCACTTGCGAAGAAGTATCCGGTTGCGGCGAAGAAGACCGTTGCCCAACTCCTCGGCATGACCAGCCGCATCCCGGACTACGCCGACGCTGCCGTGGGCAAGATGTTCGCCAACCCGCAGCAGACCTTCACACGCGACCAGCTCATCGCCCTGGGCATTGCCGAGGGGGCGGCCATCGCGGCCCCGGGCGGCTACTCGACGACGAACTACCTGCTCATGGGCAAGGTCATGCAGTCGCTGACGGGCAAGACTCCCGAGCAACTCGTCAACGCGGTCCTGCGCCAGTCGGGCATGAAGCAGTCGCGGCTGATGACGGGCAATGTCGTCCTGCCCTCACCTCGCGCGCACGGCTACATCGGCGACTTCTACGGTCCGCAGGCCGCACTGGTCAACCCGAGCCTGTCGGGGGCCACTGACGTCACCGACTGGACGATGCAGTGGGGCAAGGAGGGTGGCGGCGCGTACTCCACGATCCGTGACCTTGCGAAGTGGGGCAGCACCTGCCTCGGCACGGGACTCCTGCCGGCGAAGGTCGCGGCCGAGCGGTTGAAGACCACGAGGATCGCACCGGGCAACTACGGGCTCGGCATCATCCGTCAGGGTGACTGGCTCTCGCACGGAGGACAGGCCATCGGCTACCAGGACAATGTCGCGTGCAACCCCAAGACGGGCGCAGTCGTCGCCTACGCCACCAACTCCACCGAAGGGCCGGCCGATCTGGCGTCCTATCTCGGCACGGCTGCGTGGCCGGAGTACGCCAAGGCACAGACCGCGGCTAACTGACGCGGCAGATCAGGTCTCGCCGTCATCCGTAGGCACCACAACCACCTGGTTGCGACCATCCCGCTTGGCTGCGTACATCCCGGTATCCGCACGGTCAACCACGGAGTCGGCATTCTCGCGGGGCGTCACAAGCGTGACCCCGATGCTGAGCGTGACGCGAGCGGTGCCGCGTGGTGAGAACCCGTCGACATCAGCGAACAGCACAGCCGTTTCGAGACGCACCTCGCGCGGCAGCGAAGTGATGTGGTCCAGCCGTGTCATTGCCCCCGCGCGCTTCAGGCACCGGTGAGATCGTCAAAGGTGGGCTCCGACTGAGCATTAGTGAACCAACAGGGGCCTCTAGATCTCGACGATCTCGATCAGGCCATCGAGATGACGGACATCGGCCGGATTGGCCGTGGCCAGCCGCGCGCCGTGTGCGTGGGCAGTTGCTGCGATCATCAGATCCATGGCGCGCGTCTGCGCCTTGCGGCCGGCCCGTCTCGTCGCAGCCGCCAACTGCCCGTAGCTGGCCGCAACCGCGCTGTCGACCGGCACTGGCTCGAAGGCCCGCACGATCTCGGCGAGGCGGGCGAGTCGTTGGGCGCGTTTCGTCGCGTCGTCCGTGACGAGAACACCGAAGTGGAGCTCGGCCAGCGTCACGGAGCTGATTGCCAGATCCCCGTCGATCCGCCTCGGCTCACCGAGGAGGAGAACACTCGTGTCGAGAACCGTGCGCATCTAGCGCTCCCAGGGGCTAGCCAGATCGTCCGGCGCTGACATGCGGCGCTCGGCCTCCCACGTCAGGTCATTCGGGCTGTCGAATACGGCGCGAACATGGGCCCATGTCGTCCATGTGGCCGCCCTGATCGGCGTCAGTTCTGCTACTGGTCGGCCCTGCACGGTGACCGTGACGGCCTGGCCGGCTTCAACGTCGCGCAGGATCTCGCTGGCGTTCTGCCTCAGGTCGCGCACCCCGATTGTCGTCATCTGGCCAAAGTAGCACATGTGCTACCTTGGCCAGATGACGAGCGCTGAACCAGGCGCGGTCAGCCGACCTCGGTGATCTGCGCGACTCCACCACTCACCGTGAACAGCACCATCGCCGGCGTCCCGTCGACGTTTCCGCACTCGATCGGGCCCTGCCCGACGACGGTCACGTGCGTGTCCGACATATCGGCCGTGTCGATATTGACGGGCTTACCGCCGAACGCACAGCGTTCGTTGATGCTCAGCGAGGTGTCGGGATTCATTCCGTAGTTGCCATCGACCAGACCGGTCTCAGAGTTCATCGCCGGGTCCAGCGTTTCCGTGACGGCCTTTGCCCCGGCCCCGATGATGACAACCGCGACAATGATGCCGATCGTGGTCAGAACGAGGCCGACGATGCCGAGCCAGAAGGCCGCAGTCGCGACTCCCCCATTGGTCGCCTCCCCGCGCTTGGCCTTGTTCATGCCGATGCGGCCGAACACGATCGCCAGCACAGATGCGATCGGGCCGAGACAGACGAACTGCAGGATGGCCATGACCAGACCGGCGGTGCCCATGCCGTTCTGTGGCGCGGCACCCATGGCGGGTGCCGGCGGCATCGGCGACTCGGGTGGCGGCATCGGTGCGTCGGAGGGCGGGGTCTGATCGCTCATCGGGTGATCCTTCAGCTGAGGGGCCGGGTCGCGCCCAGCATGTCAGACAGCGTCGACGAAATTGTGCCTAACGGAACCGGGGCCAACCGGGATCGAACGCGCCACGGGCCGAACCGTACGGGAGGCTGGGAGCGTGAACGACAACGCGGACCAGCCGTCCGTCCTGCATCGCGCCCGCCTCGCCCTGTCCCCCGAGCCGGCACCCGTCCTCCTGCGTGCGGGGATCGCGGTACTTATCGACATTGCCGTCGTCTACCTCGTCGTACACGCCGTCCTCGTGGCCGTCGGCTACGGGCCAGACGGGCTGACGCACGCGGTGCTGCCGGCCGTCTTCGGCGGGATGTTCGCCTTCCTCGGATCGCTCGGCGGATCCACGCGAAGCGGCCTGCTCCGAGCGGTCGGACTCTCGGTCGCCGCTGTTCCGCTGACGCTTCTCGCGATCGTGGTTCGCGACGTTCCTATCGCCTCCGCTGCCGCAATGGCCGCCGTGGCCTTGGGTGCCGGCGCGCTCGCCTGGTACGGCGAGCCGCTGGCGACACTCGGCAGCGTCCTGCTCTACATGTTCTTCATCCCGCTGGTCTTCGGCGCTGGCTCCGGCGTGCCTTTGCGATTCCTGCTGGTCAGCTTCGGCGCGATGATCGTGACCACGGTGGCCTTACGGGGTGTGGCAGCACTCGTGCCGAAGCACCGCGCGCCGAGCCGGGTGAAGGCGACCGACGAGGTCGTCCACGCCCACCGGCTCACCCCGGTCGCGCAGCCGCAGCTGTCACGGCTGCATCGCACGACGACACGCTCGGCTATCGGCCTGGCGCTGGGTGCATTCGTGATGTCCGTGACGGGTGATCACAACGCGGTGTGGGTCCTCATGACGCTCATCGCGCTCATTCCGCCGGCGATGCCGCTGACGATCGACCGAGTCCTGCAGAGGCTCGCTGGCACCGTGCTCGCGATGGCGGTGCTGACGACCGTCGACGCGCTCGTGCCGGCCGGACCGCTCCGCCTGCTCATCCTCGCCCCGGGCATCGTCGTCACCATCGCCTTCATGCGGCGCAGTTACACGCTGTCGGTCCTCGGCATCAGCACCGTGGCCGTCCTCGCCTACGCGCAGGTTGAGGCACCCCTAGGTGAAGCACTCCTCTACCGCGGTCTCGACACCCTGATCGGCGCGGTCATCGCCATCGCCTTGGCCCTGCTCATTCCCGTGGGCCGGCGACCGCACCCGGTATGGGCTACCCGGCCTACTGCGCCGCGTGTCGACCCGCGGTGAACCCGAAGGTCACGTCCGCTGCAGTCGCGCTCCTCGCGGTCGGCGAGCGGGTCTAGCGGATACCGGGATTACCGGAACCCCGTCTACCCAAGATCGATTACTGGGTTCGCGAAGAATCTGTTGTCACCCGATCGGCGGGACGAATACATGGCAGCGTCCGCTGCCGAGATGACCGTCGCCAGTTCGCTATGCGCGCCCACTGCCGTCCCGACCGACGTACGTCCATGCCACGCAGACTCAAGGTCGCTCAGGTCCATGTTCGCAGCGATGCGTTCCGCGTATTCGAGCGCGTCCGGCTCGGGCCCGATCCCGATGATGAGGAACTCATCCCCACCCCAGCGCGCGACGAGATCGGCATCCCGACTCGCCGCGCGGACCGCCTGCGCGGACCGGGCGATGACGAGGTCACCGACGACGTGACCAAAGCCGTCATTGACCGCCTTCAGACCCACCACATCAACGAACACCGCGAAGACCGGTTGGTCAGTGCGGCTGGCCATGCTGGTGAGCTGCTCAGCGGCCATCTGGAGGCCATGGCGGTTCAGCAGTCCGGTGGCGTGGTCTCGCAGGGCCAGCGCTTCGATCTCGATTGTCGCCACTGCCAGCGCCGTCGCGGAACTGCGCCGAGCCGCCAGCAGGGCCGCACTCGCGCCCACACCCGTGAGAGTGGCGATGATCCATGGTGCTGCCGTTGCGGGTTCGTGGACCAGCATCGTGTACGTCACGATCGACACGATGATGATGGCTGAGATCGCGAACGGAAGCCACATCGCCAGCAGACCACCGAACAGGACCATCGTCATCAGGATGATGCCGATCGCGTTCCCACTCGGATCGACCGCCTGCTGGTAGCTCAATGCCGCAATGTTGACGACGATGGCTGCGGCAAAGACCCACGGCGCCCACCTCGCCTTGATGATTCTCGTCCCGACCAGGAACGCGGACACCAGGAAGAAGACCCCCTGGATGACATCGGAGACGTAGTAGCCAAAGGGAGCGATCAGACCGGAAACAGCAGACAAGGTATCGAAGAAGATGATGAGAAGGGCAAGCGCCAGCATGACCCACGGGGTCTCCCGGGCAACCTGCTCCTGGACGATGACATCTCGCCGAGCCCGGATTTCGGGCTCGGTTCTACGTCTGCGGATCCCCCCCACGGCAGGAGGGTAAAACACGAACCGCCCGATGGCGACCCTAAGTTGCGTCCCCTGAAGGAGGGACCGCACAGCTCTGCGACCGGCCAGAGAAGACCGGGAGACCA
>CAJAKT010000420.1 GCA_903940375.1 uncultured bacterium
GCTCGGTCACGACGTCGTGGTCCTGCTCGACTCGATGACGAGGCTCGGTCGCGCGTACAACCTGGCGGCCCCCGCCTCCGGCCGCATCCTGTCCGGTGGCGTCGACTCGACCGCGCTCTACCCGCCCAAGCGGTTCTTCGGTGCGGCCCGCAATATCGAGCACGGTGGCTCGCTCACCATCCTCGCAACCGCTCTCGTCGAGACCGGCTCCCGCATGGACGAGGTGATCTTCGAGGAGTTCAAGGGCACCGGCAACATGGAGCTCAAGCTCGATCGACGCCTCGCCGACAAGCGGATCTTCCCGGCCGTTGACGTAGACGCCTCCGGCACCCGCAAGGAGGACCTCCTCATGACCCCCGAGGAGCTGAAGATCGTCTGGAAGCTCCGTCGGGTGCTGCATGCCCTCGACCAGCAGCAGTCGATCGAACTGCTCCTGAACAAGCTGCGGGAGACCCAGAGCAACAACGAGTTCCTGCTCCAGGTCCAGAAGACCTCCCCGGCTGTGGGCGGCTCGCGCGACGAAGACTGATCCGGTCCGGCAGGCGGGATTTCCCGCTCGGCCGCGCCGGTGGCATACTGAAGATGTTCCGGTTCACGGTCGCCCAGCCGGGCGAATCGACCCGGAATCACGAGAGGGAGACATGAAGCCTGACATTCACCCCGCGTACGCGGAGACCACGGTCACCTGCAGCTGTGGCAGCACCTTCACCACGCGCAGCACCGCCAAGAGCGGTCAGATCCACGCTGACGTGTGCTCGCAGTGCCACCCGTTCTACACCGGCAAGCAGAAGATCCTTGACACCGGTGGTCGCGTGGCCAAGTGGGAGAGCCGCTACGGCAACAAGGCCGCAGACAAGTCCACAGACAACTAGCTCCACCCCCCGGGCGCCGGCCCGGGGTCGGCCGCGTGTCTCCCCCGTCGCGCGGTCGACCCCCGACCGGCGCCCGGAGTCTTTTCACCCAATGCTGTGCCCCGCCCGCCTGTCCGCCCACGGAACCCGGAGACCCTGATGTTCGAGTCCTGCGTCGAACTGCTGGACGAGTACTCGCGGGTCGAGGGGCAGTTGGCCGATCCGGCGATCCACGGTGATCAGGGAGCGGCCAGACGCCTGGGCCGTCGGTTCGCTGAGCTCGGCCCCATCGTGGCTGCCTACCGAGAGTGGCTGTCGAGCACTGACGACCTGGCCGCGGCACGCGAGCTCGGCGAGGTCGATGAGGCATTCGCTGATGAGGTCGCCACCCAGCAGGAACGCGTCGACGTGGCTGCCGAGCGACTGACGACGCTGCTGCTGCCGCGCGACCCGATGGACGACAAGGACATCATCATCGAGGTCAAGGCGGGGGAGGGTGGCGAGGAGTCGGCCCTGTTCGCCAGTGACCTCGCGCGGATGTACATGCGTTATGCGGAGCGGCGCGGCTGGTCGGCGCAGATCCTCGACATGGTCGAATCCGATCTCGGGGGCTACAAGGACATCTCCATCGCGATGAAGGCCAAGGGCATCCCAGAGCCCGGCACAGGCCCCTTCGCGCGCCTGAAGTTCGAGGGCGGCGTGCACCGTGTCCAGCGCGTCCCGGTCACGGAGTCGCAGGGGCGCATCCACACGTCGGCGGCGGGCGTGCTCGTGCTCCCCGAGGCAGAGGAGGTCGACGTCGTCATCGACGCCAACGATCTGCGGATCGACGTCTACCGCTCGTCAGGGCCGGGCGGACAGAGCGTCAACACCACAGACTCGGCTGTGCGCATCACCCATGTGCCAACGGGAGTCGTGGTCTCCTGCCAGAACGAGAAGAGCCAGCTCCAGAACAAGGAGTCGGCCATGCGCATCCTGCGCGCACGACTGCTCGCCTTCGCGGAGGAGCAGGCGGCCAAGGAGGCGTCCGATGTCCGACGCTCCCAGGTGCGCACGGTCGACCGCAGCGAGCGGATCCGCACCTACAACTACCCGGAGAACCGGCTGAGCGACCATCGTGTCGGCTTCAAGTCGCACAACCTCGACCAGGTGCTCGACGGCGACCTCGATGCGGTCATCGATGCGTGCGTCACGGCCGACCAGAATGCCCGTCTGAGCGAGGTCGGCACCGGCTGATGTCCTGGACCGAGGATCGGACCCTGGGCGGTCGCGTGACAGTACGCGACGTGCTCTTCGACGCCGAGCACCGTCTGGGTCGTGTCGGGGTCCCGTCGCCGAATGTCGATGCCGCAGAGCTGGTCGCCTTCGCTCTTGGCACCACCCGCAGTCGCCTGTTCATGCAGGACGAGATCACCCCCGAGCAGAAAGTGCGCGTTGAGCAGTTGCTTGCGCGTCGCCTTACCCGCGTTCCGCTCCAGCACCTGCTCGGCACGGCAGCATTCCGGCGTATCGAGGTCGAGGTCGGCCCCGGCGTCTTCATCCCGCGCCCGGAGACGGAGCTCGTCACCGAAGCGGGTCTACGTGAGTTGGTCGACCGGCCTGCCGGGCAGCGCATCGCCGTCGACCTATGCTCCGGCAGCGGGGCGGTGGCCATCTCGCTTGGGCTGGAGGCCGCAGGCAGTCGCGTGCATGCCGTCGAGCTGAGCGACGATGCCATCGTGTGGACCCGCCGCAATGTCGATGCGCACGAGGAAGCCGTCACGGCGAAGGGCTCACGCGTCGAGGTGCTGCACGAGGACGCCACGACCGTTGCGGATCCGGGCCATTCACTGGCCCCGCTCACGGGCCAGGTGGCCGTGGTCGTCACGAACCCGCCCTACATTCCCGATGCGATGATCCCGCGTGAGCCGGAGGTTCGTGATCACGAGCCGGCCGTTGCCCTGTACGGCGGTGACGACGGCATGGACGTGATCCGCGGAGTGCTGCGCACCGCAGCGATCCTTCTTCGGCCCGGCGGCCTCGTCGTGATCGAGCATGCGGATGTGCAGGGCATCGCGGCCGGCCCCGCGGGAGTTCCGGCCGTGACGTCTGCTCTGGTCGCCGATGCCGAGCTGTCGTCGCTGACCGGCGTGCCTGTCGGCCAGCCGATGTTCACGTCCGTTGCCGACCGCATCGATCTCAACGGATTGCCGAGGTTCACCCTCGCGCGTCGCACGGGAGCGTCATCGTGACCCAGCGAATCGACGTCGCCGACGGGGCGAACCGTGTTCGTGCTGTCGCTGCGGCACTCTCAGCGGTGCGTCGTGGTGACCTCGTCCTCATCCCGACCGAATCCGTGTACGCCGTCGCGACCGATGCGTTCTCGCGACGGGGAGTGGCTGCCCTTCGGGAGGCCAAGGGGTACGACGCCCACGTGCCGCTGCCCGTGATGGTCGGCGGGCGGTCGACGGTTCCGGGAATCGCGTCCCGCTCGAGTGACGATGCCCGCGCGCTGATGGACGCCTTCTGGCCGGGGCCGCTCACGCTGCTGCTCGATCCGCAGCCGACCCTCGCCTGGGACCTGCCGCCGTCGAGTCCGATCGCGGTGCGGATGCCGCTTCACCCGCTGGCCCTTGCCCTGCTCGCGCAGACGGGTCCTCTGGTCGTGACGACGGCGAACCAGCCCGGACTCATGCCGCCCACGACGGCGGAGGATGCGATCTCCCAACTGGGGGACTATGCCGCCCTGGCCCTCGACGCAGGGGACCTCGCGGACGAGGAGGCCCTGCCCAGCACGGTCGTCGACGTGACGGGGGAGCGGCCGCGCGTGGTCCGGATCGGCGCGATCTCCGTTGAACGGCTCCGTGTCGTATGTCCGCATGTGGTCGACGGGGACGACGTCGTCACCCAATAGGCTGAATCCGCGCGCGAATGCCGTCGCCGTGCATGAGAGGGAGTTGCATGAACAGCACGCCGTTCTGGGGTCCGGACTTCGATGAGCTCGCCGCAGAGGATCCCGAGATCGCGTCGATCGTCCTGTCGGAGCTCGACCGTCTCCGCAGTGGTATTCAGCTGATCGCCAGCGAGAACTTCACCTCGCCCGCCGTCCTGGCCGCGCTCGGCTCGACCCTGAGCAACAAGTACGCCGAGGGCTACCCGGGCAAGCGCTACTACGGTGGCTGCGCCGAGGTCGATCGCGCCGAGATCATCGGCATCGACCGTGCCAAGGCGCTGTTCGGCGCCGAGCATGCCAACCTGCAGCCGCACAGCGGGGCCAGCGCGAACATCGCGGCCTACGGCGCGTTCGTCAAGCCGGGCGAGACCGTCATGGCGATGAGCCTGCCGCACGGCGGACACCTGACCCACGGCTCGAAGGTCAACTTCTCCGGCAAGTGGTTCAACATCGTCTCGTACGGTGTTCGCGAGGACACCGAGCTGATCGACTACGACAACGTCCGTGAGCTTGCCCGTGAGCACCGCCCGAAGATGATCATCACGGGCGCGACGGCTTACCCCCGCCTGATCGACTTCGCGGCCTTCCGCGAGATCGCTGACGAGGTCGGCGCGATCCTCATGGTCGATGCGGCGCACTTCATCGGCCTTGTCGCTGGCAAGGCGATCCCCAGCCCGGTGCCGTTCGCCGATGTCGTGACGTTCACCACGCACAAGGTGCTGCGCGGGCCGCGGGGCGGCATGATCCTGTGCCGCGAGGAGCATGCGGCCGCGATCGACAAGGCCGTGTTCCCGATGATGCAGGGCGGACCCCTCATGCACGCGGTGGCCGCAAAGGCCGTCGCGCTGAAGGAGGCGGCCACCCCCGAGTACCAGGCCTACGCGAGTCAGGTGATCGTCAACGCGCAGGCGCTGGCGGCCGGTCTCGCCGATGAGGGCATGCGCCCGGTCAGTGGTGGCACCGACACGCACCTGGCCCTGATCGATCTCCAGGGCATCGGGCTCACGGGCGACGTGGCGGAGATGCGCTGCGATGCCGCGCGCATCACGCTCAACAAGAACTCGATTCCCTACGATCCGCAGCCGCCGTCAAAGGGTTCCGGAATTCGGGTGGGCACGCCGGCGGTCACGACGCAGGGGATGACCGAAGGTGACATGGCGACCATCGCGTCGCTGATCTCGCGTGCCGTGCGTGACGAGGACGGTACTCAGGCTGCAGCCATCGCGGACGATGTGTCTTCGCTGGTCACCCGGCATCCGGCGTACCCGCGAGGCTGATCGCGTATGCGCGAATACCTGCTGTGCCTGCTGGCCGCTGCGGCGGTCACGTATCTGCTGACCCCACCGGTCCGCAGCCTGGCACTCAGGTTGGGGTTCATGGCCGAGGTTCGCGACCGCGACGTGCACAGCGCGCCGACACCGCGGCTCGGCGGTCTGGCGATGGTCGGCGGAATCGTCGCGGGGCTTCTGCTCGCGAGCAAGCTGCCGATGATGCGCGCGGTCTTCGAGGGCACCAATACGGCGGTGGCATTGCTATCGGGTGTGGCGATCATCGTCGCCCTCGGCATCGTCGACGACCGATGGGGGCTCGACGCACCAACCAAGCTGGCCGGTCAGGTTCTTGCCGCCGGGGTGATGGCCTTCCAGGGCATCGCGATCATCTGGCTGCCGATCGGCGGGACGTTCGTGCTCGACCCGCTGACGAGCGTGCTGTTCACCGTGATCATCGTGCTCGTCAGCATCAATGCCATCAATTTCGTCGATGGGCTCGATGGACTTGCCGCCGGCATTGTCGCCGTTGCGGCCGGGGCCTTCTTCGCATACTCCTACCTGCTGTCCGTCGAGCTCGGCTTCGAGCGCGCCACGCTCGCGACACTGGTGTCCGTGCTGCTCGTCGGAGTGTGCCTTGGCTTCCTGCCGAACAACTTCTTCCGTGCCCGGATCTTCATGGGTGACACGGGCTCGATGACGCTCGGCCTCCTGCTCGCTGCGGGGACCATCACCTTGTCCGGGCAGGTCGACCCGAGCGCGGTCGCGGGCGGAACGCTGCTGCCCACGTTGCTGCCGATCCTGCTGCCGGTTGCCGTCATGGCGGTTCCGCTCATGGACCTCCTGCTCGCTGTGATCCGTCGCACGCGCGCTGGCCGCAACCCCTTCGCGCCGGACAAGCAGCACCTGCACCACCGGCTCCTGGAGATGGGGCACTCACAGGTGCGGGCGGTTCTGCTCATGTACGCCTGGACGGGGCTGATCGCTGGTGCAGCCGTGGCCGTTGCCTTCGTGCCGCTGGGCTATGCGGCCTTGGGGTTCCTCGTGGGGCTGGGGCTGCTGATCTTCGCCGTCCGCCGGCCGGGCAGGACGCAGCAGGCTCAGGTCCGCCGGCTGCGAACAGGGACCGGCGCCTGAACAGTCACCGTGCGTTTTGGTGACCTCATCGTGGTGCGATAACGTCAAGCCGTGCCCGCGAATGACGCTCTGGTCCTGCGCTGGGCCACCTCCGTGACGGCGGCCGTGGGCCTGATCGCCACCGTCATCGGCACCGCGATCGCCGGTGGCAAGGGACTCATCGCCGGAGTGCTCGGAACCCTCATCGCGGTCGGCTTCTTCGCGGTCGGTCAGTACGTCGTCGGCCGGGTCCTGCGCAACAGTCCGGAGACTGCGTTCATGACCGCGCTGGTGGTCTACATGGGGCAGATCCTGGCGCTGTTCGTGCTCCTGCTCCTGCTGCGTGAAGCGACGTTCTTCGCGCCCAAGGTGTTCGCCGCAACCATCATCGCGTGCGCCCTCGCGTGGATCTTCGCGTCGGCCGTTGTGACGTGGCGCACAAAGGTCCTCTACGTCGATCCGGAGGCTCGTCCGTGACCGCCCCCGAGACGTCTCGGCACCGATCTGGATGGTACGGTTCGGGCGCGCGCAGACGGACCGTCACGATGGATGATGCCCGGAGGATGTCCGACTCCGCGTGGGTCAACAGCAGCCGGCTTATGGCGGGCCTGATCCTCTACACCGGCCTCGGCTGGCTGGTGTCGAGATGGGTCGGGCACCAGGCACTGCTGATGGCCGTTGGCGCAATCGTGGGACTTGCACTGTCGTACTACCTGATGTTCGCGAGCCTTGCCAAAGAGACGCGCGACGACGAGGAACGACAGCGTCAGGACACACCATGACCGTTGTCGTGAGTTCGGTGCGTGGCTTGGAGGAGCCTGGTGTCAGCTGATGTAGTGGTCGCTTCGGGCGGCTTGGACTGTCACCTCATGTCGGGGTGCGGTTTCCCCGCACCCGGTGCCGAGATCTTCCAGTTCGATGCCATCTACACGTTCACGATCGGCAGCCTGGCCTTCCACATCACCAAGGTGACCTTCCTGCTGCTCCTCTGCGTGGTTCTGATCCTCGGCTTCTTCATCTACGCCTTCCGCAGCCCCAAGCTGGTGCCGCGTGGAGCGCAGAACGTCGGCGAGATGGGCTACCTGTTCATCCGCGACGGCATCGCCCGTGAGGCCATGGGCAAGGAGGGCGACAAGTTCGTCCCCTTCCTCTTCTCCTTCTTCTTCCTCGTGTGGCTGTCGAACTTCATGGGCATCGTGCCCTTCGCGCAGATCCCCGTCACGTCGATCTTCGCGATACCGGTTGCGTTCGCCGTCGTGGTCTATGTCACCTGGGTGCCGATCGGCATCTACAAGCAGGGCTTCTTCGGGTTCTTCAAGAACATGATGTTCCCGCCCGGCGTCCCCAAGGTCATGTACGTGCTGCTGGCCCCGCTCGAGTTCATGTCCAACATCATCGTCCGGCCGGCCACGCACGCCATCCGTCTTTTCGCCAACATGTTCGCCGGCCACCTGCTGATCGCATCGTTCAGCGTCGCGGCCTTCTACCTGATCAGCGCCAGTGTCGTCGGGGTCATCGGATCGGTGGCCTCCTTCGCCGTCGCCGTCGGCCTCACCGGCTTCGAGGTGCTGATCCAGGCGCTGCAGGCATACATCTTCACGCTCCTTGCCGCCGTCTACATCGGTGGCGCCCTGCACGCCGAGCACTGAGCCGCACGACGCACGACACAACCGAATAGCGCACCACCCACCAATGGACCCCGGACCGACGGAACGACCGCCGGCCAGGAAAGTAAAGGAAACGACATGTCGCTTCTCGCGGAAGTCACCGGATCGCTCGGCTCGATCGGCTACGGCCTCGCAGCCATCGGCCCCGGTGTCGGTATCGGCATCATCTTCGGTCAGGGCGTGCAGGCCATCGCGCGTCAGCCCGAGGCATACGGCGTCATTCGCCAGAACATGATCCTGGGCTTCGCGCTCACCGAGGCACTGGCCCTCATCGGCTTCGTTGCCCCGTTCGTCTTCGGCGTGTGACCTGAGCCATCCACGGTTCAGTCCACTGATTGATCTGGGAAGGTCACCGTCGTGATTAACGTCATTGCTGCAGCCAGCGCTGTGGTCGCTGCGTCCGGAGCCGAGGGCGAGGAAATGCCCTCAGTCCTCGCTGTGCCGATCGATGAGCTGATCATCGGCATCATCGCGTTCCTGATCGTGTTCGGCGGCCTGGCCAAGCTTGCGCTGCCGAAGATCAAGCAGACCCTCGAAGAGCGCACCGACGCTATCGAGGGCGGCATCGAGCGGGCTGCCAAGGCCGAGGCAGAGGCCAAGAACCTCGCCGAGGAGTACCGGGCACAGCTGGCGCAGGCGCGCGAGGAGGCTTCGGCCATCCGCACGCAGGCGCAGGCTGATCGCTCAGCGATCATCGAGGAGGCCCGCGCCGAGGCGCGCACCGCCGCTCAGCAGGTCACGGCGCAGGCCGAGGCACAGCTGGCGGCCGAT
Organism: uncultured bacterium; assembly: GCA_903940375.1. Classification (GTDB taxonomy): domain Bacteria; phylum Actinomycetota; class Actinomycetes; order S36-B12; family S36-B12; genus UBA10649. The sequence continues at coordinate 8,606 of CAJAKT010000420.1, forward strand.
CGATCGCAGGCCACGTCGGCGCTCACGCGTCAGATCGGCGAACTGTCGGTCACGCTCGCCGGCAAGGTCGTCGGGCAGTCGCTGGACGACGATGCCCGCGTCCGTCAGACGGTCGAGGACTTCATTGCCGACCTCGAGAGGCAGGCGACGGGCTGATGTTCGGTTCCAGTCGCGACAGCCTCGCGGTCTGCCAGGAGGGCCTTGACGCCCGCCGGCAGGATGCGGGCTTCGCCCTGCTGTCCGGCGAGCTCTTCGCCGTGGCGGGGGTACTCGATCGGGAGGGCCAGCTGTGCAGCAGCCTGGCTGATTCGGGACAGCCTCCGTCAGTCCGTGAGGGCCTCGTTCGTCAGCTCTTCGCCGGCAAGATCAGCGATCTGGCGATCGACGTCGTCCTCATGACGGTGGCATGCCGCTGGTCGGCAGACGCCGACCTCGTGCTGGCACTCGAGCAGCTGGCCGACCAGGCCGCCTTCACGGTGGCCGAGGCCGACGGCAGCCTGAACTCCACCGAGGAGGAGCTCTTCCTCTTCGGCAGGGCACTGGACTCATCGTCTGCGCTGCAGATGGCGCTCACTGATCCGGCCCAGTCCGCCGAGACCAAGGCAGGGGTCGTTCGCGACCTGCTGCAGGGTCGCTCGACGCCGGCGACCCAGCAGGTGCTCGAGTACGCCGTTGGCCATCTCCATGGTCGTCGGATCGACGCGGTCGTCGATGAACTGTGCGGACTCGCTGCCAAGCAGCGTGAGCGTGTGGTCGCCGAGGTCCGCGTGGCCGCACCGCTCGATGACACACAGCAGCGGCGGCTCGCGGAGGCCCTCGGGCGTCTGAAGGGTCGCACGGTGCAGCTCAACGTGGCGGTCGACCCGGCTGTTCTGGGTGGCGTGCACGTACGGATCGGCGACGAGGTCATTGACGGCACCGTTGCATCACGCATGGAACAGGCTCGTCGCGCCCTCCTGGGCTGATGTGCCACAAGTCTTACCTACCAACCGACAGGCTGCCCGCCCCGCGGGCCGAGAAAGAGAGCAGGACACCATGACGGAGCTGACGATCCGGCCGGAAGAGATCCGGGATGCGATCGAGCGGAACGTCGCGGCGTACTCGCCGGGCACCGCCCGCGAAGAGGTCGGCCGCGTCATGGAGACCGGCGACGGCATCGCGCGCGTCGAGGGACTCCACTCGGCCATGACCAACGAGCTCCTTGAGTTCGAAGGCGGCCTGCTGGGTGTGGCACTGAACCTCGACGTCCGCGAGATCGGCGTCGTGCTGCTGGGCGACGGCTCCAAGATCGAGGAAGGCCAGGCCGTGCGTCGCACGGGCGAGGTCCTCTCTGTTCCTGTCGGCGACGGCTTCATGGGCCGCGTCGTCGATCCGCTCGGCAACCCCATCGACGGGCTCGGCCCGATCGAGGCCGAGGGCCGTCGCGCCCTCGAGGTGCAGGCGCCCACGGTCGTTCAGCGCCAGCCCGTCAAGGAGCCGATGCAGACCGGTATCAAGGCCATCGACGCCATGACGGCCATCGGTCGCGGCCAGCGTCAGCTCATCATCGGTGACCGCCAGACCGGCAAGACCGCTGTCTGCCTCGACACGATCCTCAACCAGCGTGAGAACTGGCAGTCCGGGGATCCCAAGAAGCAGGTGCGCTGCATCTACGTCGCCATCGGCCAGAAGGGCTCGACGATCGCCTCTGTCAAGGGCGCGCTCGAGGAGTACGGCGCGATGGAGTACACGACCATCGTCGCCGCCCCGGCATCTGACCCGGCCGGCTTCAAGTACCTCGCTCCCTACACCGGCTCGGCCATCGGCCAGCACTGGATGTACCAGGGCAAGCACGTCCTCATCGTGTTCGACGACCTGTCCAAGCAGGCTGAGGCCTACCGCGCCGTATCGCTGCTGCTTCGCCGCCCGCCGGGCCGCGAGGCGTACCCGGGCGACGTCTTCTACTTGCACAGCCGTCTCCTGGAGCGCTGCGCGAAGCTGTCCGACGAGCTCGGTGCGGGCTCGATGACGGGCCTGCCGATCATCGAGACGAAGGCCAACGACGTGTCGGCCTACATCCCGACCAACGTCATCTCGATCACCGACGGCCAGGTCTTCCTCGAGTCCGACCTCTTCAACTCGGGCGTTCGCCCCGCCATCAACGTCGGCATCTCGGTGTCGCGCGTGGGTGGTTCGGCCCAGCCCAAGGCGATGCGCAAGGTCGCCGGCAGCCTGCGCCTCAACCTGGCCCAGTTCCGCGAGCTCGAGGCGTTCGCCGCCTTCGGCTCGGACCTCGACGCGGCCTCCAAGGCCCAGCTCGAGCGTGGCGCGCGCCTGGTGGAGCTGCTCAAGCAGCCCCAGTACCAGCCGCAGGCCATGGAGCGCGAGGTCGTCTCCGTGTGGTCGGGCACCTCGGGTGCCCTCGACGATGTCCCGGTTGAGGACATCCGCCGGTTCGATGCCGAGTTCCTCGCCTACCTCGACCGTGCCAAGCCCGAGGTGCTCGAGGCGATCCGCACCACGACCGAGCTTTCCGACGACTCCGTGTCGGTGCTGAAGGCTTCGATCACCGATTTCAAGAAGCAGTTCACCACCTCTGCAGGTCACCTGCTCGTCAACGATGAGCCGGTTGCGGCCGTTGGCGACGAGGAGATCGACCACACGCAGATCAAGCGGGCGGTCCGGGGCTAGCCGACATGGGCGCACAGCTGAGGGTCTACCGGCGACGGATCAAGTCCGTGCAGGCGACCAAGAAGATCACGAAGGCGATGGAGCTCATCGCTTCGTCGCGCATCGTGAAGGCGCAACAGCGCCTCGAGGCATCGCTGCCGTACCTGAACCATCTGTACGCGGCGATCAACGCGGCCGCTACCGATGCCAGCGATGTCTCGAAGCACCCGCTGATGGCGAACACCGAGAATCGCGCGAGGGCGGCGGTTCTCGTCGTCACGTCCGACCGCGGGCTTGCCGGTGCCTACTCCTCGAACTCGCTTCGGGAGGCTGAGGCGCTGACGACCAACCTGCGCGAGAAGGGCATCACCGTTGTGCCCTACGTCGTGGGCCGCAAGGGAGTCGGCTACTACCGGTTCCGCGACCGCGCCATGGGCGGGGAGTACACCGGGTTCACCGATCAGCCGACCTACGCGAACGCCAAGGAGATCGGCCAGGACCTCCTCGACGCATTCATGCTGCCCACGGAGGAAGGCGGTGTCGACGAGATCCACATCGTCTACACGCACTTCCACACGATGACCACCCAGGAGGCCC
>CAJAKT010000421.1 GCA_903940375.1 uncultured bacterium
TCGCTGCTGACGACCTGCAGATAGAAGGCTCGGGCGACCAGGGTCCCCAGCAGGGACACCACCAGGACCGCCAGGACGAGCAGGCGCAGGTTGGAGCGCTCGCTCACCAGCGATCTCCCTTCCGCGTCCGTGCAGCCAGCACCGCCGATCGTGCCGGGCGGGGTTCCTAGGTATGACGGTACGACGTGCCTCGGCATGCACCGGTTCCTACTACCCCGATATGGGCGTTTTGTCCTGAAAATTCCTTGGTCAGATGACCAGGACCTCCGGGGTCGCCTTGCGGACCAGCCATGCCACGCCCAGTACCACCAGCGGGGCCAGGATCACCGCGTACAGCGCGCTGCTGAGGGCCAGGCCGGCCACCTCGCCCCACGCCACTCGGCCGCTGCCCAGCAAGGCCGCCAGAGCCGCCGTGCCGATCGTCGCCGCGCCGGCCGCGAGCGCCACCATCCCGACCATGACGGGGACCGTCCGGTCGCGGGGGTCGACAACGGCACCCGTGATGTACCCGATGACGAGGTAGACGATCGCGTTGACACCCAGGAGCGAGTCGGCCGGCGGCGCCAGTCCGATGAGCACACCGGCCGCGAAGCCGGCTACGGCTCCCTGCGTCGGCCCCATCGAGAGTGCGATCGCAACGACGGTCACCACGACGAGATCCGGCGTCGCGCCCGGCAGCCCCAATCGGGACAGCAGGGTGATCTCGATGATCACTGCCGCGAGGATGAGCGAACCGATGATGACGGCCTGACGCCACACCATGCCGGCTACCCGTTACCCGAGCCGCTGGGTGCGGGTGTTGCCGCCGTCTCGGTCGTCGGCGAATCCGACTGTTCTGCATCAGCGGCCGGACCGTTGCCTGCTCCGCCGAGCGGAGCGGGCGCCGACGTCGTGTCGAGACCGCCCTTGGTGGGCAGCACGGAGTCGCGCGGATCCACGCGCGGAGGCTTCGTGACGACACCGACCACGCTGAGCTGGGAGACGTCCGCGAAGGGGCGCACCGTTGCGACGCGGGTGAGCTGACCCGGCGCCCCGCTCACTTCTGTCACCTCGCCGATCGGCAGGCCCGGGGCGAATGGTCGACCACCCTTGGATCCGAAGGTGACGAGCGCATCACCGACACGCACCTCGGCCATCGGATCGAGCAGCTGGAACTCAAGCGAGTCCTGTCGTCCCGATCCGGAGACGATGCCGATCTCCTCCGTGCCCGCGATGCGTCCGCCGACCGCCGATGTCGCATCGACGATCAGGACGACGGTGGCGGTGCTTGCGGTGGTCTTCAGCACACGCCCCACGAGTCCCTGGCCATTGATGACCGTCATGTCGGCCTCGATGCCGTCATTGCGACCGGCATCGATGGTGATCGTCCACGAGAAGTCCTGAGACGGGCCAACCGCGATGACCTCGGCCGGCACGAAGCGGTACTGGCCGACACTCGAAACCCTCAGCAGGCCGTCTAGCGCATTGGCGCGCGCACGATCGTTGGTCAGGATCTCCAGTTCACTCTGCAGCCGGTCGTTCTCCGTCTGCAGGGAATCGATCTTCGTGGCCTGGTCGCGCATGTCCGACCACCAGCTGCTGGCTCCCGTGAGTGGCGAGAAGACTGTCGCCCCAACCCGCTCGAGGCCGCCCAGGGCATTGGCGGCCACATTGCGAATACCTGTCAGCGGACCCTGACCGCCGCGAAGATCGAGGATGACGAAGGTCAGCGAGGCGACGACCAGCACCGCAAGCAGGATGCGGGTACGGCGCGACAGCATGGGCTAAGTGTCTCCAGTCGGGCCGAGGCCCCGCACGTGCGCTAGCGGCGAGGCTCCGAGATGAGCACCTGCTGCAGGGCTTCGAACTCCTCGACGCACTTGCCGGAGCCGAGGGCCACGCACTCCAGGGGTCGGTCGGCGATGATGATCGGCATGCCGGTCTCGTGCCGCAGCCGCTCGTCGAGGCCGCGCAGGAGTGCTCCGCCACCGGTGAGGACGATGCCGCGGTCCATGATGTCGCCGGACAGCTCGGGGGGCGTGCGGTCGAGGGTTGCCTTCACCGCGTCGACGATCGCGTGCACGGGCTCGTCGATGGCGCGCCGGATCTCCTCAGCGGACACCACGATGGTTCGCGGCAGGCCGGTGATGAGGTCACGTCCACGGATCTCGGCATGGGGCTCATCGGGCATCGGGAAGGCCGAGCCGATCGCGACCTTGATCTCCTCGGCCGTGCGCTCGCCCAGCATGAGCGAGTACTCCTTCTTGACGTACTGAATGATCGCGTTGTCGAGCTCGTCGCCGCCGA
>CAJAKT010000422.1 GCA_903940375.1 uncultured bacterium
CGAATGCGCGGCACGTGACTTCATGAACCAGCGCAGCGAACTCCCGTTGTCGTATCGGTACGGCCCGGGGTCGCCGATCCACTCGACGCCCTTGGAGTAGAGCGTCAGCCCACCGCCGTCATCGTGCGCATGCGGTGTGATCGGGCGGGTCGACGTGAAGCGCAGTGAGTAATAGGTGTCTGGACCGCCCGGCTGAGGGTTCCAGCCGGCACGGCCGAAGACGTACCCGCCGTCGAATGCCGTGTACACAGTGCTGGGCGGTGCCCCCGCAGTGCCAGCGGAGCGGATCCAGTCGGCACGCCAGTCGCCGATGCCGAAGGTGCCGCGCAGCGATTCGTTGATGGTGTCGCCGACTGACACGACCTTGTAGTCAGGACGGACGGCCTGCGCGACGAACTGGTACATCAGGCCGCGCAGGGTCGGGACCGGGTCGGACGGAATGCCGCAGGTTGCCGCGGCCCGTTCGGCCCCCACCATCAGCTTCTCGATGTACATGGCATAGCCCGGCGAGCCCTCGACATCGCTGCCGTCGGGCTGCACGAGTCCACGGGCGATCGCTGCCACATGCCCCCACGCGGCATCACGGCCGGGCACATCACCGACCCAGCAGTAGGCAGCGAGTGCTCCGATCTGCCGGATCAGGTCGGTGTTGTTCGCGCCAATGCTGATCTCACGGCTGGACCCGAAACTGCGGAGCATGGTCTGTGAATCGCGGAGTGCGGCAGCGGTGATCGTCGGATCGTTCAGCGTCTGCGCCGCGCACACCAGCGTCTGCGTGCGCAGACCGCCGTAGATGGAGCCGTCGACCCACGAGCCACGGCCGCTGTTGTTGTCGCGGATCCAGTAGTAGACGAGGTGACGGAAACGCTCGACCATGGCGGCGTTCTGCTTGTGCACCCCGCGGTAGAGCAGCGGCAGCGCCCAGAAGAGCGAGTGCACATGCCGATCACCGGAGGTGTCGGTGCCCGCCTGCGGCCGCCAGTCGGGGTGCTCGGTGAGCAGGTAGGTGCCGCCCTGGCTGACCACGGCACGGCCGGCCATCAGCTCCTGCGCCCGGCGCTTCTCGGTGCTGGCCTTCGTCGGCGGGAACAGCGTCTCGCACCACGAGCCGAGCGCCGCCGGCATGACCAGGGGCGGCAGGGCATTGGGATCCGGGGCGGGCTCGACGGGTGCGGCCGGATCGGTCGGGGCGGGTGCGGCCGGATCCGTGGGGGCCACGGTCGGCGCGGGCACCGGGTCGCCGTCGGCCGCCTGCGCGACGGGGGTGAGCAGCAGCGCTCCCGCGACCGCACCGACCACCATGACGGTGAGGCCAGCGGACCGTCGATTTCGGCTTCGTCCCGTGCGCATCATTCGTCACATGATGACTCAGGTCCGATGGGGCGACAAATCCGACCGCTATGCGAACACCGGGGCGTCGAGGCACGACAGAATGGACAAATGGGATTGGTCCTCGCCGAGGTGCTGCCGCTTGCTCTCGCTATCGCGGCCTCGCCGTTCACGATCATCCCGGCGATCCTGCTGCTGTTCACCCCTCGGACAAAGGCGGCCAGCTCGGTGTTCCTGGCCGGCTGGCTCGTCGGCATCGCCGCTGCGACGACCGCCTTCACCCTGCTCGCCACCGTCCTGGACAACTACCGGGACACCCCCACCTGGGTCTCGTGGCTGCGCATCGTGGCCGGC
>CAJAKT010000423.1 GCA_903940375.1 uncultured bacterium
ACTGGCCTCTGTCAGCGAGGAAGTGCGAGGCCAGGTCGAGCGGCCGTTCATCGGTTCGCGCGAGGGCAGCGAGCACTCGACAGAGGACGGCTACACCTTCGACGGTCACCGCACCACGGGCCTCGAACTCCCGATCATCGATCAGGAAGCCCTATGGGCATGCACCATGTGCGGTGCGTGCGTGAACCAGTGCCCCGTCGACATCGAGCACATCGATCACTTCGTCGACATGCGCCGCAACCAGGTCATGATCGCGACGGAGTTCCCCAGCGAGCTCAACGGACTGTTCAAGAACCTGGAGACCAAGGGCAATCCGTGGGGCATGAATGCCTCGGGCCGCATGGACTGGATCTCCGAGGTCGACTTCGACGTCCGCGTCTTCGGCATGGACGGCGAGGACACCATCCCCGAAGACGTCGAGTACCTGTTCTGGGTCGGCTGCGCCGGCGCCTTCGAGGACCGAGCTAAGCGCACGACCAAGGCTGTCGCGGAGTTGCTCACCATCGCTGGGGTGTCCTTCATGGTGCTCGGCGAGGGCGAGACCTGCACGGGCGACCCCGCGCGTCGCGCCGGCAACGAGTTCCTCTTCCAGATGCAGGCCATGCAGAACGTCGAGGTCCTCAACGAGGTCAAGGCCGGCAAGATCGTCGTGACGTGCCCGCACTGCCTCAACACCCTTAAGCGCGAGTACCCGCAGCTCGGCGGCAACTACGAGGTCGTGCACCACACCGAGCTGCTCAACGACCTGGTGAAGGCAGGCCGGCTGACCCCGGTCGCTCCGGTCGACCAGACCGTCACCTACCACGACCCGTGCTACCTCGGTCGCCACAACAACGTCTACGTGCCGCCCCGCGATCTCATCGCCGCCACCGGCGCAACGACCGTTGAGATGGAGCGTCGCGGCGACAAGTCCTTCTGCTGCGGCGCCGGCGGCGCGCGCATGTGGATGGAGGAGAAGATCGGCACGCGCGTCAACCAGAACCGCGGCGACGAGGCCATCGGCACCGGCGCATCGAAGGTTGCTGTCGCCTGCCCGTTCTGCTCAGTCATGCTGAACGACGCGGTGACCACGCGCCAGTCCGAGGGTATTGCCGAAGGCGTCGAGGTCGTCGACGTCGCGACTCTGCTCCTCGCCGCCAGCAAGCCGTAGCCGCGCGACGGGGGCCGCTACTCGAAGCGTGAGGGGTCCCCGCCGCCGACACGGACGACAACCGGCTCAGGACCCGACAGGTCGACGACCGTCGTGGGCTCGTTGCCGCAGTCGCCAGCGTCGACAACCGCTTCGACAAGATCGTCGAGGCGGTCCTTGATCTCCCAGCCCTGCGTCATCGGCTCGTCGTCACCTGGCATCAGCAGCGTGCTCGACACCAGCGGCTCACCGACCTCGGTCAGCAAGGCACGCAGGAACTCGCCACCCGGGATGCGGATGCCGACTGTGAGCTTCTTGGGGTGCAGCAATCGTCGCGGCACATCCTTCGTCGCCGGCAGGATGAACGTGTACGGCCCCGGCGTGCAGGCCTTCACAGCACGGAACGCCGAGTTGTCCATCGCCGCGAACTGGCTCGCCTGACTGACATCCAGGCACACCAGCGTGAAGTGGTGACGCTCGTCGAGGCCTCGAATGTCCCTGATCCGCTCTAACTCCTTGGCCCGACCCGTCAGGCAGCCGAGGGCATAACCCGAGTCCGTCGGATAGGCGATCACGCCATCAGCGCGCAGGACCTCGGCCAGCTGCGCGATCGCGCGGGGCTGCGGATTCTCCGGGTGGACATCGACGTAGCGGGTCACGCGTCGAGCGTACGCGGATGATCCCCGCCATGGATCTGGTCGAGGGCATGGAGAAGCACAGGTGCCAGCGCAGCCACTCCATCCCGAGCCCCGCCGTTGGATCCCGGCAGGTTCACGATCAGGGTCTTCCCCGCAATTCCCGCCACTCCGCGCGACAGCACAGCAGTCGGCACACCATTCGCGACGCCGTACCCGCGGACGAGTTCAGCCAGTCCGGGCGATAGCCGGTCCACCACCTGCAGGGTCATCTCCGGCGTCAGATCAGTAGGCGTGTGTCCGGTTCCCCCGGTCGTGATGATCAAGTCGACATTCGCGCCAACGGCTTCACGAAGTGCCGCCAGGACGGGCTCCCCATCGGCGACCACGAGTGGCGCACCCACATCAAGGCCGAGCGCCTTCAGACCGTCGACCACGATCGGCCCCGACGTGTCGGTCCAGGTTCCGGCTGCCGCACGGGTCGATGCGGTGATCACCCGCGCAGTGCGGTTCATGACTCTCGGACCCAGTGACCGGAGCGGCCGCCGATCTTCTCCAGCAGGACAACCTCGGCGATGGCAGCGGTGCGGTCCCGGCCCTTGACCATGTCGATCACCGTGAGCCCGCCGACGGCGGCCGCAGTGAGCGCCTCCATCTCAACGCCCGTGCGGTCAGCAGTGCGCACGGTCGCGAGGATCTCGACCACGGTTCCGTCGACGTCGTCCTCGACCAGCGTCACATCGACATCGACGCCATGCACGGCGATCGGATGACACAGCGGGATCAGATCGGCCGTCCGCTTCGTGGCCTGAATCGCGGCGATGCGCGCAACGGCCAGCGCATCCCCCTTCGGCATGTCCCCGGACTGAAGCAGGCCCGCGACCTCGTCCGACACCGTGACTCGGCAGCGGGCGGTCGCAGACCGAACAGTCACGTCCTTGCCGGTGACGTCGACCATCCGGGCCGCACCCTGCTCGTTCAGGTGGGTGAGGGGATGCTCGGGACTCATGTGGGAACCCTATGCCGCACGCCGGCCTAGGCTCACCCACATGTCAGACGTCGAGATCCATCTGTTCGCGGCCGCCCGCGCCGCGGTCGGCTCACCGGTGGTGCGGGAGGAAAGCGGGCCGCTGTCGGAGATCCTGGATCGCCTTGTCGAGCAGTACCCGGATTTCGCCGCAGTACGGCCTCGCTGCAGCTTCCTCGTCAATGAGGTCTCCGCACGGGATGCCGACGTCGTCCCGCCCGGCGCCCGAGTCGACGTCCTGCCCCCGTTCGCCGGCGGCTGATCAGCCGATCACGTGATGGCGAGGATCCGATCCCTTGTCTGGGCAGCCGTTTCACCGGAGGTGTCCAGGACGTGCCAACCCGCTGCACCCAGGTCCGCCTTCGACGGCATGAGCGCATAGACCTCGGTGATCCCGGCCGCGATGAACGCGGCTGCCTCGGGGCTTCGCTCGCTGCTGCGCGATACCGCGATGTCGCGATCGGGCATCAGCAGGATCCGGCAAGCGTCCAGGCCCTCATACTCTGCCAGCCGACTCTGCGGATCGTAGAAATCGTCGATCACCACATCAAAGCCGATTGACGCATAGGCGATCGCGATCGCGCATGCAGCTGTGCGTGCTGCCACCAGCTGCTCGACCAGTTCCGCTGACCACCCCTGCTCCGACGGCAATACCGCACCGTTGACGACCATGCCGTCGCGGATTCGGTCGACGTCGATGAGGACCGAACGCTCAGGGGACTCCGCCAGCAGGCGTGCCACCGTGCTCTTGCCAACGGCGGGAGGGCCGGCGATGAG
>CAJAKT010000424.1 GCA_903940375.1 uncultured bacterium
CCACTTCCTCGTCGCAAGCCCGTTGTTCTACAAGCGCTACTCGGCCGGGCTCGTCGCGAAGCGCAACTACTTCCGCTGGGTCGAGTACTCGATCAGCTCGTCGGTGATGATCGTCCTCATCGCGCAGATCTGCGGGATCTCGGACGCTGCTGCGCTGCTCGCCATCTTCGGCGTGAACGCGTCGATGATCCTCTTCGGCTGGCTGCAGGAGAAGTACGAGACCCCGGGCGAGGGCGGCTGGCTGCCCTTCATCTTCGGCTGCATCGCCGGCATCGTTCCGTGGCTCGTCGTGTTGCTCTACGTGATTGCACCGGGAGCCAAGTCCGCGGCCGAACCGCCGGCCTTCGTCTACGGAATCATCATCTCGCTGTTCATCTTCTTCAACATCTTCGCGATCGTGCAGTGGCTGCAGTACAAGCGCGTCGGCAAATGGGCCAACTACCTGAATGGCGAGCGCACGTACATCGTCCTCAGCCTGGTCGCAAAGTCGCTGCTGGCGTGGCAGATCTTCGCTGGGACGTTGGCTCCGTCCTAAGCCGCCAGGTGCGGCTATGCCACTGAAGTCTGTTCAAGGAAGGCTTCGAGCAGCGCCCGTGCGCGCAGGGCGTTGAGAGCCGAGTCGTCGCTCAGGGCTCCGACAATCGGCTGGTAGTGCTCGGGGGTTGCCCCGAGGGCGATCGCCATCCGCTCGAGGGTCTGGGCCGTCACCTCGATATGCGGCTGCAGGCCCCAGGCGCGACCCACCCGGAAGGCCAGATCGGCGTGGTCGAGTGAGCCCAGCAACTCGGAGGTGGGCGGCGCAGTGATGCCGTCGTTGTGCCACACCGTCCACGGCCCGTTGCCCAGCAGGGCGTGCGGGGTGTCGGTATCGACGGGCACGTACCCGCTGAACTCCCGCGGCATCCTCTGCACACTGCCACCGAGGGCCGTCGCAAGCACCTGGGCGCCGAAGCACAGGCCCAGATACGGCCGGTCCCGGGCAACCCACGCGCCGACGGCATCGATCTCCGCATCGGCGCTGGCATCACGGAAACCGGGGACGACCGAGTGAGGTGAGCCCATCACGATGAGCAGGTCACCGTCGGGGATCGACGGTCGCTCCTCGCGGTACACGCGCACGATCGAGAAGCCGCTGTCGACAAGCCACGGCTCAAGGTGCCCGAGTTCGTGGGCTATCCAGTCGTGTGACAGGACGACCGCACGTGGCATCCCGTCAGTTTGCCACGAACCGCACAACATCCTTGATGGTGAAGATCTTCAGGACCTTCTTCGTCGCACTGAAGCTCTTGGCAGCCTGCAGCTTGAACAGGAAACTCTGCTCGGCATCCATCTGCGGCTGCGGGCACATCATCATCGTCGAGGCCAGCGGGCCGATCTCGATCCGGTCGCCGTCGACGGTGTAGCCGCCGGTGAACCGGTTGCACCCGGAGCCGCCATAGACCAGTCCGTCCTTCGTGAACGTGACGGTCTGCGCGATGCCATTTGTCTTCGTGCGCCAGTCGCCCACCGGGCTGCGCAGCGCCGCTCCGGTATCGCCGGCCATGGCGGGGGCGGCCGTGGCGAGCAGGATGCCCGTGATGATGGTGGAGGCCAGCAGGCCCGTGCGTACTCGTGTCATGTCTACCGTCCCTGAATCGGTGTTGAAGCGACGATACGTCACAAATCGCCCTAAGTCTGCAGTCGCGGGCAGGGATCCGCCAGCCGAAACGAATCACTAGGGTTCTCGCGTGTTCTCTCTGACCGCTCGTGCTGACGATTCCGGGACCGCCGTGCTGGCCGCCGGTGCCCGTACCGCGATGACGATGTCCGGCGGCGACGGTGAGGGCGTGGGCCTGGTCGTGCGCCAGCTCGCGGCCGATGCCCGCCGACGCCTCAGCGGCGGCGAGGAGGACGACACCCTGCACCTCTCGGGCACCGTGCGTGGCACGGAGTTCGTCGCGACGCTGCGTGACTTCGGGGAGCCGGTCACCGGTCCGCCGGACGGCGTCCTGGCCCTGCTCGATGCGGGTGTGGCCACAGCGGCCGAGGCCCGCACGGACGGCACCGGCAATGTCAGCGAGGTGCGGTTCGCGCTGCCGGCGCACAACCGGATGCTGAACCCCGAGGCGCTCGAGGTCGTCCCGGAGGACGCCGCCCCCAGCCCCGAGGAGGTCACCTACCGTGAACTCCGCCCGGAGGACGCTCCAGCCCTGACGCGCGCGGTGTACCGCTGCTACGGCTGGTCCTACCCGAATCCGAGCCTGTACTACCCGGAGCGGATCGCGGCTGCACTCGAGTCCGGTGACCGCATCGGCGAGGTCGCCGTCACGGCATCCGG
>CAJAKT010000425.1 GCA_903940375.1 uncultured bacterium
GCTGTTCTCAAGGCGAAAGAGACAGCAGGCTCTGGCGAAGCTGGATGCCGAGGGTTCCACATTCTGGTCGGCTGACTTCCCGGAGGAGGTACGCACCCGGATCTTCCTGTAATACCTGGACACCGCCGCGGACTACCTCCAGCCCGGGCTGTCCGCGAGCCCCATCTGGAGCGCAGGCCTACTTCACCGCGCACGTGGCCGTGGTCCTGCGCGAGCATCGGATCGCATTCGAGCTGATCAACGGTCAACTCATCGAGTTCACGTCGCTCGAACTCCAGGCAGGCGATGGTTTCCCCAACACTCACTCTGCTCGCAGGCCGAACCGAATGGAGCAAGGCAGGGAAGGCGCAGCAGAAAACCCTATCGGAGATCTCGAGAGGCAAGGCAGCGGACGCCATCACCGACGCCGGTACTGCGCTGGAGGAGTCTCTCAAACTGATCGGCTGCGCCGGAACGGGACTCGGTCCCCTCATCAAGTCGGCCCGGGCGAAGGGTCTCCTGGCGCCGCACGACGGCAAGCTGACAGGAAGCCTCGACGATGCATGGCTCATCGTCCACGTGGTCGAAGCCCTGATTCTTCGACTCACAGAAGCGGACCGTCGCTAGTCAGCCTCCGATCACGATAGCGCCGTCGGCCGTCGAATGAGACCACTGCCGTGTCCAACTTGGACATTGGCCCAGCTCCACTCGAGAGTCCAATGCCAGCGGCAGCGAACCTCGCGCCAACCGGGCTGAACTTTCGCCCACTCGCGCAACGGCAGCAGGTCGCACAGGCCAGCAGCGTGGTCGTGGATGGCACGGATGCCCTGTTCCGCGTTGACCATGTAGAGGCCCGCGAGGGCAACGTCGCACGCACGATTCAAGAAGTCCACGCAGGAACTCGTCAGGGAATGAAAGGCCCAGACAGGGGAGAGAATTCTGACAAACTAGACACCGCAGGGGCGAGGATAAACACCTCATACCGTCGTAAAGTCGTTGCAGCGCAACGCATTTGGGTATGTGGGTCGCCGGGGGCTCGAACCCCGAACCTACGGATTAATAGCCTGCGGACCCTCCCCATGGGTGAGCGTGAAATGCAGCGTTACCAACCGCTTTCGCGTCACCGAGACTCACCCAGGCCCACCCAGGCTCAGGCGGAAAGGGCCAACGACCCAACCGTGAAAGGGCCAGGAAAGGGCCAGGCCCGTTCCCGATTCTTCGTATTTCGAGCGTACCCGGCTGGGGGACCGTCGACCTTGCCCGGCCGGGTCGTGTGCCGGTGGAGCGGGGTCCACGTCGGGGCTTGACCCCATCAGGGCTTTCGTCCGAGCCGTCCATGCCAGCCACGTGGTTGTCACATCTATTGCGTGGGCGCTATATTAGTGGCATGTCGCTGGTAGGGGTCTCCGAGGCGTCGCGCTCGCTGGCGGTCAGCCCTCAGCGGGTGCGAGCGATGCTGGCCGCCGGGCAGCTGTCGGGCAGGAAGCTCGAGGGGGTCTGGCTCATCGATCTTCCCCTGCAGCGCGACGCCAGGCTGAGACCACGTCGTCGACCCATGTCCGCTGCCCAGGCGTGGCGCGCCCTGGCGCTCCTGTCGGGCCTGGATGTCGACCTCGACCCCTCGGCCAGGTCGCACCTGCGTGCCCGGCTGCGCAGCGCGCTGGCCCGCGACCGTCACGATCCGCTGGGTCTGGCCGGTCTTTTGCGTGCCTGGATGCGAGACCGCGCCGAGCCTCGCCGCTTCCACGTGCCGGACGTGCCGCTGGCCAGGCTCCGCAGCGACGCCCGCCTGATCCCGTCGGGAGGCAGCCACCCTGACTCCCCCGTGCGTGACGCCCACCTCTTCGAGGCCTACGTCGACCGCGCGCACCTGGACGACGTCATCCGGCGGAACTCGATGGTCCCCGCCCAAGACGGCAACGTCCTGCTCCGGGTCGTGTCCGAGCCCGAGGGCCTGCGCTGGATCGACAGGGGGCTGCTGCCGTGGGCTGCCATCGCCGCAGACCTCGCCGAGCACGACGACTCGCGGTCCATCACGGCAGCGGGGCAGATGATCGCCGGAGCGAAGGTATGACCGAGAGCCTCAGCCCCTTCGGCTCGGCAGTCACGCAGGTCGTCTCCCACTGGACCGGGAAGAAGGCGCACTCCGTCCGCAACGACGTCCTCGGCCTGGTCCTCGAACAGAGCGCCGCGGCACAGACCACGCCCGCCACGATCGAGGAAGTCGACGCCCTCGCCGCACGGCACGGTCTCGATGACGGGTTGACGACACGCTCGGGGGAGCAGCCCAGCGTTGCCGAGGCCCTGGCGTGCCAGGAGATCCTCACCGCCCGCGGAATCGGACCATTCCAAGTTCCGGGAGCCAGGATCACCGTGCCCGACCTGCTCGACTTCGACCAGGAGGGATGGCTCACCCTCCTCGACCTGTTCGACCACGTCCCACGCCACTGGGCACTCGTAGGCGGGCAGATGATCCACCTGCACTGCTGGCAGCGCGCAAGGCCGGCGCCCCGCGTCACCACTGACGCGGACCTCATCATGGACATCCGAGCGAAGAGGACGGTGCTCGCGACCGTCACCGCGTTCCTTCAGGAGCGCGGCTTCCAGGAGGACGGCCGCAGTCCCACGAACGTGGGTCA
>CAJAKT010000426.1 GCA_903940375.1 uncultured bacterium
CTCGATGCTCGGCCGGATTGACCACATTCGGAGCCAGCTCCTCGACTATCCCGCGTGGCAGAGTTAGCGCATGTGCGGACGCTACGCGGCGGCGAAGGACCCGGCCGCGCTCGCTGAGGAGTTCGAGGTTCAGGGTGCTCCGGCAGAGGAATTGCGCCCCGACTACAACGTCGCACCGACGAAGAAGGTCTACCTCGTCGTCGACCGTGAGCGGGACGACGTGCGCGAGCGGGCACTCGTCGTGGGCCGCTGGGGTCTGGTGCCGTCATGGGCGAAGGACCCGTCGATTGGCAGTCGCATGATCAACGCGCGGGCCGAGACGGTGGCGGAGAAGCCGGCCTTCCGCCGGGCCTTCGCCAAGCGACGGTGCCTGGTTCCGGCGGACGGCTACTACGAGTGGTACCTGCCCACCTCGCCCGACGCGCCGGTGGGCAAGGGCGGCAAGCCGCTCAAGCAGCCCTTCTACATCCACCCGTCCGATGGCACGTCACTCGCGATGGCGGGGCTCTACGAGTGGTGGCGCGACCCGACCCGCGATCCAGACGATCCGGAGGCCTGGCGGCTGACCTGCACGGTGATCACTACGGAGGCATCCGACGAGGTGGGGCGCATCCACGATCGGATGCCGATGACCATTGCTCGGTCCGACTGGTCCACCTGGCTTGATCAGGACCGCGGGGCCGAGGATGTCGCTGGTCTCCTCGTGCCGGCCGGCTCGGTTCGGCTGGATGCCTACCCCGTCTCGACTGCCGTCAACAGCGTCCGTAACAACGGCCCGGAGCTGCTCACCCCACTGGCGGAATGAACGCGGCGGCGGGGGCGTTATGGCTGGCGTGCGCCTCATCGCCGCCACCGAGGGTGGCCTACCGACCCTTGACCTCTTCGGAGGCGGTGTCGGGCTAGGCTCACGGACAATGACTGACGTGACCGACGCCTCGCCTGAGTCTGCGGACGAGCGGACCCTGCGCTTCGAGCGTGACGCGATGCAGTACCTCGACCAGCTCTACGGCGCCGCGATGCGGATGACCCGTAACCCCACCGACGCCGAGGACCTCGTCCAGGAGACCTACCTCAAGGCCTTTGCCGCGTTCGGCTCCTTCACGGAGGGCACGAACCTCAAGGCCTGGCTGTTCCGGATCCTGACCAACACGTACATCAACATCTACCGCAAGAAGCAGCGGCAGCCGTACCAGACCGGTACGGACGACCTGACGGACAGCCAGCTGCATGAGGCGGAGAGTCACACGCCCCGCGGACTCCGGTCGGCGGAGGTGGAGGCGCTCGACCGTCTCGCCGACACCGACGTGGTCGAGGCGCTTGCTGCCCTACCGGAGGACTTCCGGATGGCCGTCTACCTCGCCGACGTCGAAGGGTTCTCCTACAAGGAGATCGCGGAAATCATGGAGACGCCGGTTGGCACCGTCATGTCGCGACTTCATCGTGGCCGCAAACTCCTGCGTGAACTGCTGGAGGACTACGCCATCGAGCGTGGCCTGATTCCGGCCGCTATTGCTGCGGACGGGGGTGACGCGTCATGAGCTGCGGCAATCCACACGCAACTGACTGCGCCGAGGTTCTGGCTCTGGTGTACGGATTCCTCGATGGCGAGGTCGACGATGTCGATCGAGCCCGTATCGCACAGCATCTCGACGAATGCCCGCCGTGCTTCCAGCAGTTCGGGCTTGAGCAGGTGGTCAAGTCCCTCGTCCACCGCTCATGCGCGTGCGAGCAGGCGCCGGATCGCCTACGTGTTCAGATCGTCACCAGAATCCGTCAGGTCACGATCACGTACCGCTCGACCGGTCCGGCCGACTAGCCTGCACTACTCAGGGCAATCAGGGAGAAGACGTGGAGCAGACGCTGCGGGCCGAGATGGTGGCTTCCGTGCATTCGGTGGTCGCCCGCGTGGGCGACGCGGTCGTCGTCGGCGACACGATCGTGATCCTGGAGTCCATGAAGATGGAGATCCCGGTCGTCGTGGAGATCGCGGGGACCGTCAGCGAGATCAGCGTCGCGCCGGGCGACGTGGTGCGCGAGGGCGACGTCATCGCCATCCTGCTCTGATCTACCCGTAGGGAACGGCCCGCCGAAAGGCGAGCAGGTGCACGCCCTCGCGGGGGCTCCAGTCACGTTCGGGCAGTCGGCTGAAGCCCAGTTGTTCGTAGAAGCGGTGGGCCCCGTGGTTGCGGTCGATCACGCAGATCACGTGGGCGGGCGCACCATTCTCCCTGGCCCACTGTTCGCAGGCGTCAACAAGTGCCTCGCCCACGCCCGTGCGCCAGGCGGCGGGGGCGACGGCCAGGAACCGGAATTCCGACTCGCCGTCCCGGCCGACCTCGGCGAACTCCGTGCCGCTCGGGCAGATGGTGACGCTTCCGACGATGACGCCGTCGCGTTCAGCGACCAGCAGTTCCGCATGGGCAGCGCGGGCGCGGGCATCGCGCAGCGTGACCGTGTAGGGGTCGGTTGGATCCAGATGGCCTGCGGTGGCGTAGGAGTCGACACAGAGTGCGCCGATCACATCGAAGTCGGCTTCACCTGCCGGACGGATGATCAGGGGGCTGGGCATCCGGCAACTATCCCCGACACCCCCCGACCGGGAGAAATCGGCAAGAACCAGCGCCCGCCTCGCGCTCTTCACCCGTTTCTCCCGGAATCCGGGAGAAACGGGTGATGGCGGGCCTGTGGAGCCCCCGCATTGCCGATTTCTCCCGGGCGTGCTCTCCCGGGCGTTACGCGGGTCAGGTCGCCCCCGCGCATGAGGTCACGGCGTCGATGAAGGCATCCATGCCCATGGCGAAGCCGTCGTCGTCGATGTGGCGCCGACGCCGGTGGCGCAGCGCCTGCGCCAGCGTCGGATAGTCGGGTCGGTACGTCGCGCTGGGCGCGTGAAAGCCCTCAGCGAACGGCTCGATGGCCGAGCCGAGGGCGATGCTGTCGAGGAGTGCCATGAGGGGCATGACCCGGTCAGTCGGGACGCCGGCGCGCACGAGGCAGGCGGCCACGGCCTCGTAGACGACGAGTGCGTGACCGGAGTTGATGGGCAGGGTGACGATCATGGTGGTGGCGACCGGGTGCTTCCCGTACCCCTCCCGATAGAGGTGGCCGAACCGCCGCAATCCGCCCAGCGGATCAGGCGCATCAAGGACCGACAGGTCGATGGATGTGTTGATGCGCTCGTGCACCAGGTCGACGACATCGTCGATGCCGCTCACATGGGCGTACAGGGACGGGGCCTGGACGCCCAGTGCCCTCCCGAGGCTGCGCATGGTGAGGGCGGACTCGTCCGAACCCGAATCCAGGATCAGGAGGGCCGCCTCGCCGATCCGGTCACGCGTCACTCCGGCGCGCACCGGGGTGCGCGTGACGGCAGCGTTACGAACCGGGGGCATGAAACTCCTCATAAGGGACAGTTCGAGGATTCACGTTACGAATGCGTAAAGGCCCTTCCCAGGCCATTCCTAACGTTGTTAGTCTGCGACCCTTCGGCGATCCCGTCAAGCACTTCTGGAGGATGCGTGACATCTGGACCCGCGTTGAGCATCGTCAACGTCACGAAGGCCTTTGCGACGCCCGAGGGCGGCGAGGTCAGGGCGCTCGATGATGTCAGCCTTGAGGTTGCAGACGGTTCCTTCATCGTCCTGCTCGGGCCCTCCGGCTGCGGGAAGACGACACTCCTGCGCTGCATCGCCGGTCTCGAGACTCCTGATGCCGGGGAGATCCGACTCCGCGGAGAGCGCATCGATCACGTTCCCGTGTGGAAGCGACGCGTCAACACGGTCTTCCAGTCCTATGCACTGTTCCCGCACATGACGGTCGCGCAGAACATCGCGTTCGGGCTCCAGATGGACAAGGTCGGCAAGGCTGACATCGATCGTCGTGTCGGGGAGTCACTCGACATGGTGCGGCTGTCGGGGCTGGGTTCGCGCAAGCCCTCGCAACTGTCCGGTGGTCAGCAGCAGCGGGTAGCACTCGCCCGTGCGCTGGCGAAGGATCCAGAGGTGCTGCTCCTTGACGAGCCCCTGTCCGCTCTCGACCTGAAGCTCCGTCGCGGCATGCAGACGGAACTCAAGCGCCTGCAGCGGGAGACGTCGATCACGTTCGTACTCGTCACGCATGATCAGGGCGAGGCAATGGCGATGGGCGACCAGGTAGCGGTCTTCGACTCGGGTCGGATCGTCCAGTTCGGCGATCCCGAAGAGGTCTACCTGCGCCCGCGCACGGCCTTCGTTGCCGACTTCATCGGCGAGGCGAATCTCGTCACCGCACAGCGCGATGGCCAGTCACTGTCGATCGACGGGCTTGGCCTGACCGATGCCCAGGCGCTTGCCAATCCCGAGGCCACCGAGACGGGTTCGGTCACGGTTGCCATTCGGCCGGAGAACATCTCCCTGTCTGAGTCGGCCGACGGAGCAGGCATCGTCTCGGACGTGACCTTCGTCGGCGGCGACATCCATGTCGACGTTGAACTCGGGCCCAACCGACTCACGGTTCGGATCCCGTCCCATGGGGCGCGACCGCCTGGAGTTGGCGCGCGCGTGCAGCCGATCTTCCTTCCCGAGTCCCTGCGGGTCCTGGCCGACGCGTGACGACCACGGAGAAGGCGCCCAAGAGCGTCGAGGCGCGCACCGCCGGACAGGGCTCGTGGTGGGTCGGTATCCCCGGCATCGCCTATCTCGTGGCGCTGGTTCTCGGCCCGATGGTGATCATCGTCATCTACTCGTTCCTCAGCCGCGCGAAGTTCGGTGTCGGCGTCAAGTGGGAGTTCAGCGTCACGCCGTACCTCGACCTGCTGTTCGGCGAGTCACTGGCCGGCGGCCGGTCCTTCGATCCCACCTACCTCGAGATCATCGCGAACTCCTTCTGGTACTCGCTGATCACCAGCGTCGCGTGCCTCGTGCTCTCCATCCCGATCGCGATCTGGATGGCGACGCGGCCGGAGCACCGCCGAACGGCGCTTGTCTTCCTGGTGACGATCCCGTTCTGGACGAGCCTGC
>CAJAKT010000427.1 GCA_903940375.1 uncultured bacterium
GGCCTCGACGACCGTGATGCCCTCATTCAGCCGCAGTGGCACCTCGACGCTCGACGGGATCTCCACCGAGATGGGCACACCAACGGTGCGCTCGATGTCAGCGGACGTCAGCCCCACTCGCGATCCCCCGCGGTTCAGGACGACCTGCCACTTGCTGCGCGGGAAGCCCAGATTGTCGAGGGTGTCGAGGGTGACCTTCAAGTTCTTCAGTGCCGGCAGGTCCAAGGTCGTGAGCAGGATGTACGTGTCGGCCATGTCAAAGCACTTGAGGACCACATCCGTGAACGCCGGCGGGGCGTCCACGATCACGTAGTCGTACATCTCTGCAGCCACCTGGAGGATCTCGCCTGCCAGCGCCGACGAGACGAACTCAGCATCCGACGGCTTAGTCGGTGCCAGCAGGCAATCCATATTCGCCTTGTACGGAACCACCAGCGAAGCCAACGCCCGCTCGTCCAGACCACCCTGCATCCCGAGCGCATCGCTGATCGTCCGCGTCGGATCCAGTTGCAGGGCAATTGCGACGTCGCCCGTCTCCAGGTCAAAGTCAACAAGACAGACCGAAGAGCCGTCTCCGCCTGAGGTAAGCGCCGAGGCCAGGTTGGTCGCCACCGTGGTCTTGCCGCACCCTCCCTTGGACGAGAACACGAGGATGATCTTCCCTCTGCGCGAGCCCGAATCACCCGACTCCACGTGCCGGAGCTGCTCCGACACCGCCATCGATCTCTTGCAGGCACCGACGAGGGCCTCCACGTCGTCTGCGATGACGACCTCGCGAACGCCGGCCCGCAGGGCCTCGCCCATCGTCGAGACCTCCATGCGCCTACGCATCAGCACCACGCCAAGATGTGGTCGCCGGAGGCGATACGTCTCGGCGACCTCCGCGGCGACCGCCATCGTGACGTCGGGGCCGATGACCACGAGATCCTCGTCAGGGTGGTTCTCGAGGTACGTGTCGAGTTTCTGGGCTGTCTCGACGACAGCCACATCGTCGGCAAGAGTGAAACGGAACCGATCGGCGTCGCGATCGGTGTCCCCTAGTACGACTGGCACGTCCTGCCCCCTCTAGTTGAACAGATTGCCGGCGGTGGTGCCATTGCTGCGGGTGATCTCCGTGCCATCGCCCAGCAGACCGAAGTAGAGAGAGTCAGTCAACGAGGCTTGGATGATCCGCTCGGCTTCGGTCTGGTCAACACCCAGGGTAATGAGGGCCGACGGTGCCTGAGCGGTCGTCGTTCCGTCCGGATTGGTCGTCGGAGCTGTCGCAGACTCTCCGACGCCCAGCACCAGCGCCCGCTCAACCAGCACTCGAGTCGTCAGGTCACCGGCCACCGCACCGTCGGCCGGTGCGCCACTGCTGTAGGAGTTGAAAACGACCACCTCGGAGCCCGGCCGCAGGAAGTTACCCACGCGCTGGACATCGCCGAGCGAAATCGCAATGGCAATCAGGCCGTCGGGAACGGACACGGGGCTGATGTCAGGGAGTTCAGCAACGAAGTTGGTCGCGAGCAGGATCTGACCGGGGTTCACGTTGTTGATGGCGAGCAGCGAGGAATTCTCAGGAGTGACGCCGCTGAGCGATCCGGTCGGTGCCATGTTCATCGGCACCTGGGTCTCCTCTGCCAGCCCACCGGCCACCGCGTCGCCAAGGGAGATCCCTCGCGGGATCGTCGAACTCGAGACGAGCACGGTCACCGGCTGCTGCTCGTCGAGGACCCGCTGCTCGGCTCCCCTGGTATAGAGGAAGACCAGCCCCGCGGCAATGACGGCAAGGGCGACCGCAAGGATTATTGGCAGCCATCTCTTCATGGACTCACCCTATCGATAGGTATGTCTCATTCGCGGCATTAGGCAGGGGTGAGCCAGCGCGACTATTCGCACCTCATGGTGGTGGAACTGTCCACCACCAGTTCATTGGTCAGGGTCTCACTCGACAGTCCCGGGAGCCGGCCGATGGGGGTCAGCCAGGCGAAGGTCACCTGCGAAGCCACGGTCACGGGGCTGCCCTGCGTGCACTTTGCCGTCGAGATGTCCCATGTGGTCGTGACCACTCCATTGGGCTTCGCGATGGAGGCCGCTGATGCGCCGGCGGCCTGCGCCGTCGACTGCACGGTGGCGAGGTCCTTGCCGACTGCTGCCACCCGGGCACCCTCGCGGCTCGCCGCTTTCATGGTCTGCGTCACGTACAGCAGTCGGCCGAAGTCAATGATCCCGAACAGGATCAACAGCAGGGCGGTGAGCACGATGGCGAACTCAACCGCCGCGGCACCTGTGTCGTTCACGATCCCGAGGGACCGCCGTCGCCTCAGCGATTCAATGGTCATATCGCCAGCGCCACTCTCCCGGACCAGGAACGGCCGCACGACCGTCACGACGATTATCGTCCCTATTCGCGTGAAATGTCAGATTCCAGGCGCCCACGGGATCGATCTGACGAACGAGCCGGTCCTAAGCCCTTGCCGAGCGGCTACTGGACCGACGAGGCGGCCTCGTTGAAGATGCCCAGGAGGTTGTTGCCGAGGAGCGCGACGGCGACGATGATCACGACAGCGATCAGGGCCACGATCAGGCCATACTCAACAGCGGTCGCGCCGCGATCGTTCTTCA
>CAJAKT010000428.1 GCA_903940375.1 uncultured bacterium
CCCTCGCCGCGGACAGCCGCATGCGTGCCGTCAGTGGGCGCTTCACCAGCCGAGGGTAGCGTCCTAGGCTTTCGCCATGCCCGGACCTCAAGCACGCACACCGTCGCGCCGCGCCTTCCTCACCGGGCTAGCGGCAGCCGGAGCCGCAGGGGTCCTCCTGCGTCCCGGTGGTTCTCCCGCCCAGGCCGCTGAGTCGCTCTCCACCGCTGCAACCCGCCCGCTCATCCCCAGCGACCGCCAGGGGTTCAACAGGCGCTGGTTCGCCGAAGGCCTGCAGATGCTCTGCGCCCCGACTCGGGCGGCCGAGGTGACAGCGAGCCTCGAGGCGGCCATCGCCGCCCACGGCAGCGACGTCAAGGTCGTCTCCGGCCGCCATTGCTACGAGGACTTCGCGTACAACAGTTCCACGCGGGCCATCATCGACATGTCGGGTGTCAACTCCGCGGGCTATGACCACGCGACCGGTGCCTACTTCGTCGACGCGGGTTGCGACAACTGGTCTGCGTATCGCACCCTGCTCAACGTGTTCGGACGCACCCTGCCGGACGGCTCCTGCGCCTCCGTCGGCGCTGGTGGCCACATCAGCGGTGGCGGCTACGGTCTGCTGTCCCGCGAGTACGGACTCTCGATCGATCATGTGACGGCGATGGACATCGTGACGTGGGACGCCGTGTCGGCGAAGGCGTCCCTGAGGCATGTATCGGAATCGAGCACCGATGCCGCTGAGCGTGACTTGTTCTGGGCCGCGCGCGGCGCCGGCGGCGGCAACTTCGGCGTCATCGTCCGTTTCTACTTCGCCGATCCGCCGGTGGCACCCGCCTACGCCAGCCTCTGGACGGTGTCATGGAACTGGGCTGACATCACGCCCAGGGGCTTCCGCCGACTGCTCGCGGAGTACGCGGACTGGGTCGCCGAGATGCCCGGGCTGCACTTCTCGCTGCTCAAGCTGAATCATGTTGCCGCTGGCCAGGTGTCGATGATCCTGCAGATGGCGTCCGCTCCCGGTGCGGATCGAGAAGCCCACCTCACAGAGGTGGGCCGAACCGTTACGGCTGCTCAGAGGCGCTTCGCCTCCGCGGCACCGGTCGCCCCCGGCCAGCAGATGGTGCAGCACCTCACGCTCCTGGAGGCGCTGTGGACCCTCAACGGCTCCGGGCCCAACCAGTTCGGCAAGTACAAGTCCTCGTACCTGCGGACCGCCATGCCCGACGATCAGGTCGACGCCATCCATCACTGGCTACACGCCTATCCGGATGGCGTGCCGCCCAGCGACATGGCCCAGTCACTCGTCCAGGTCGACAGCTGCGGCGGAGCGATCAACCGCTATTCGTCAACCGCCAGCGCCGTGCCGCAGCGGTCGTCCCTGCTCAAACTCCAGTTCCAGACCTACTGGAACAACAACTCACTGGTCGGTGAAGCCGATACCGGTCGATCGGCCATCCAGGAACAGGCCCATCTCGAGTGGATCCGCGGCATGTACCGCGACACCTACTCCGCGTATGGCGGTGTGCCGAACCCCGCACGCGACCCGCACCGCATCGTCGATGGCTGCTACTACAACTACCCCGACGTTGATCTCGGCACCCACGCTGATGGCCGGATCGACGAAGCCCTGACCCTCTACTTCCAGGGCAACTACCGGGAGAACCGGCGCAATCTGGTCGCCGTCAAGCAGCGCTGGGATCCGACCAACGTGTTCAATCACGCGCAGTCGGTTCCCGTCGCCTAGTTGTGCTCAGCCCCATGCCGGTCGGCGAAGTCAACCTCTGCGGCAGACACCACGGCAGCTGTGCGGCCCGGCGCTGCGGCCCAGCCCCAGTACATGTTCGTGTAGGCGATCGACTCGGCCGGGCCGACGGGGAACCCCCACTGCCGCATGTCCTCGGTTGTGTGCGCATCAGCGACCAGCGTCGTGTCGTAGCCCCGCACGAGTGCACCGTGCAGCGTCGATCGAATGCACATCTCCGTCTGGGCCCCCGTGATGATGACGTGCCCTACGTGGCCCTCGGACAGAAGTTCGCCGAGACCGGTGTCTTCGAACGAGTCGCCATACGTCTTGTGGACCACCGATTCTCCGTCGAGCCTCGTGAGCTCGGCTATGTACTGCCAGCCATCAGCGCCTATGGGCATGTTCTCGTCGGAGTGCTGCACCCAGACGACCGCGACGTTCTCGCTGCGCGCCCGATCCACCAAACCCTGGATCTTCGAGACCACGCGGTCGCGCTCGAACGCGTTCGCGACGACACCAACCTGCATGTCGATCACGATCAGTGCGGCATGCGGGCGGCCCGGGAGCGTGGTCATTCCGCGATGTTACGACTGCCGAGCCCGTTCTTGCGCCAGCGGATGACGGATTTGCCGGCCCTGACGAGCAGCAGCGCTATGACGCACGCAGCCACCAGCAGCACCAGCGCAATCCCCGCCGCGACCCACGGGTTCACGACGGCAACCACGACCACGCCCGCCACGGCGATGTCCTCGGCAACGGAGACCACCACGTTGCTCGCCGGCTCCGGCGAGGTGTTGACGGCCAGCCTCGTCGTCGCCTTGGCCAGATGGGTCACGAGGGCGACCGCGCCCCCTGCGGCGGCGATCGCGACGGTCGGGATGTCCACCGAAGGAGCGGCGATGAGGGCGGCAACCACAGCGCCCGCGATCGGACGGATCACGGTGTTGACCGCATCCCAGACGGAGTCCACGTACATGACCTTGTCCGCGATGGTGTCGACGACAGCAAGTACGGCGAAGATCACCAGCACATCGACCCGCTCGAGTCCCGGTGGCACATCCCAGCCGGCGAAGCGCCCCAGCAGTCCCATCATGAGCACGAGCAGATAGGGGTTGATGCCCGCAGCCCAGGAGGCCGTGAAGGCCAGGGGGATCGCCGACTCCATGGGGACATTGTGCGGGCTAGGGGTGCGATTCGACATGATGACGCCATGGCTTCGGATGACGGGTACCCCGCCGCGCTCATGCGGGGCCATGCACTGTTCCCCGGCATCCGCATCGGTCGACCCGGCCGGGCACGCACGTACTGGCTGACGATCGCTGCGATGCGCCTGCTGCGCCTGCGCTGGGCCGTCACCGTCACCGGCTCCGAGCACGTTGGCGCCGGGCCAGCCATCATCGTCGGGAACCATGTATCGGCGATGGATCCGGTCGCCGCAGTGATGACTCACTGGTGGCGAGTCACTGCCTTCACCAAGGCCGAGGTGTTCGCCAAGCGCGGCGCGATCTTCTTCCGGTTGATGGGCCAGATTCCCTTGCGCCGTGGGGACGAGGAGGCGACCAGTTGGGCGATGGGCATGGCTGCCCTGTCGCTGGCCCACGGCGGCAAGCTCGGCCTGTACCCGGAGGGAACCCGCTCCCCCGACAAGCGCTCCCTGCACCGACTGCACAAGCGCATCCTGATCCCCGTCATCGAGGCGAACCCGGATGTTCCCGTGCACGCCATCGTCACCACGTACCCGGGCAGAAGGCACGGTCGCATCCGCATCCAGGTCAGCCTGTCACCGCGACTGGCACTCGATCCTCGGACGATGAGTGCCGATGAGATCACCGAGGCCGTTCGCCAGGCGCTCGTCACCCTCGGGGATCTCGACTACGTCGACGAGTACGCGCGAGACGTGAAGGCCAGGCGCGCCGCGGAGCAGCCGTGATCACTCGCTTCGCGCCCACGCCAAGCGGCTACCTGCACATCGGCAATGCAGCCAACGCCCTGCTGGTCTCGTGGCTGGCCGCAGCGTCCGACGGCACGGTCGCACTCCGCATCGACGACATGGACGCCTCGCGTGCACGGTCGGAGTTCGTGGCCGACATCTTCGACACCCTGGCGTGGCTGGAGATCCCGTGGGCGATCGGACCGCGGGATGCGGCCGACTTCGTTGCGCACTTCTCGATGGCGTCGTCAGCCGAGCGATACCGCGGCGAGCTGTCGGCTGCGCAGGCCCGCGGACTCGACGCGTACGCATGCGCCTGCTCGCGCAGTCAGTTGACGGCCGTGCCCACCGGAGGCTGTCCCGGAGGCTGCCGCACGCGCGACCTCCTACTTGAGCCGGGCAAGACGGCGCTCCGGCTGCACGTACCCAGGGGTAGCGCGGTTCCCGTCGGCGAACACGTCGTCCATGTCGATGAGGTCATGGGCGACTTCGTGGTGTGGCGCCGCGACGACCTGCCGTCCTACCATCTGGCCTCGGTGATTGAAGATCGTGACCTGGGCACGACGCACCTGGTCAGAGGTGCGGATCTCCTCGAGTCAACCGCCGCGCAATTTCTCCTCGCATCGCAGCTGGGGGCACCGAGTGTGCTGGACGCGACATATCTGTTTCACGATCTGATCACCGATGCCGATGGCGCGAAGCTCTCCAAGTCCGTTGCAACGAGCGGGCCGCTTGCCCACGATGACTCCACGCGCGAACTCGTCTACGAAACGGCACGTCACCTCGGCGCTCCGCTAGGCATCACGCCGACGGGATGAGCCTGATGTCCGTGCCGTGGCTGCCGCCGCAGGCGATCAAGCGGGGCTGACCATCAGCAGGCGAGCCGTCCCAGCGCGTCACCACCAGACCGAACGTCGCCATTGCACCGAGCCGAGCGATCTCCCCACGCAGACCCGCACGCGTCTCCTCCGGCAGGTACGCCCACATGGCACTGTGCCACAGCACCGTTGTCGTACCGTCGATCACGTCGAGCCGCTGACAGAACTCGACGGCATCCATGTCGAGCACGGTCGCCGAAATGCGCTGCGCCACTTTCATCGCGGCACCTAGCCGAGTGAACCGCTCCACATCATCGACCCAGATGTACGACGACAGCAGTGCACGCCCCTCGGTTGCTGCAGGGTCGACTGGCGATAAGTCGCAGCCGAGGCGGTCGAGGATGACCGGCAGCGGGCCTGCCTCAATCTCCGGCTTCCCCGGCAGCGCATCAGCGCGAAGGTTGAGGCCAGCAGAGGCCCCGATCTCGCGCAGGCGAACCCGCCGAGACGGATCCTCACGCGAGAGCGCACAGCGCAGCAGCGCCGCCCTGCCAGGGTCGTTGGTCTGGGGAGTGTGCCCCAGGCTCGCGCGCAGGGCGGGCAGATCCGCGGCGAGGGCGCTGATCACCTCGCGCCGAAAGGCCGCCCGGTCCCCCGCTGTCACGGGTGCCGTCCCGCCCAGGGTGGGCAGCCGCATGGCAACACGAGGAGCCTGCCGCTCCAGCGCGAGGCGATGCACGGCTGACATCACCCGCAGACCGGGAAAGTCACCGAATCGCACGTCACCGCTCAGCTCGGCGGCCAGCACGCCACCCTGCAGGGCATCATCACCCGCAGCCTGCAGAATCTCCGCGGCCACGGGACTGCCGGCTGCCGCGACGACATCGCGTTGCCACCTCAGGGCCGTCACCATCGGGACCAACGCATCATCCTGCGGTCGGGGCGCGTCGTTGACCATGTCGCCACGATAGGTTCCCGGGTGTCCTACCGTTCGGGCATGACCTCCATGCCTCCTGCCACGCGTCCCATCGACGGGCTCGCTGACGAGCTGCTCGCCCTGACCCTGGCGGCGGAGCCACTTGACGCCACGCTCATGGGCTTCCGCCAGCACGACGGCGACCTAGCTGACCTCTCCCTCGCTGCCGAAGCAGCGCGCGCAGCAGCCAGGGCGGCCCTGCGCGAACGGATCACCGCTGTAGCCACCGACGATCTCACCGAGCAGGAGGCGATCACGCGAGCGGTGCTTCTGGCCCAGTTGTCGTACAGCGATGACGCCATGTTCGCTGATGCCCTCTCCTACACGGCGGCTGCGTTCCCGGTGAGCCCGTCCTCTATCTTGCTGGCCTACCTGCGCATGGTGGTCGCGACCGATGGCAAGCAGGCCGACGACTACATCGCGCGGCTGTCCCAGGTCCCTCGCTATCTCGCCCAGGCGCAGCAGCGACTGCAGGCAGGACGCACGCAGGGCCTGACTCCGGTCAGGCATCTCGTGGAGATGGCGATTGACCAGATCGACAGATTCCTCGCGGCGACACCGAGCCCGCTGGCCATCGACGCACCGGACGACTGGGACGGAGCAGCCACGTGGAGTGCGTCGCTCGATGCGATCCTCACGAGCGAGGTGGAGCCGGCGTTCGCGGCACATCGCGAGTACCTGCGGGACGAGGTGCTGCCGACCGCACGCTCGAACGACGATGTCGGACTCGTGCACCTGCCCAGCGGCCTCGAGCGTTACCACGCCCTCGTCCGCCTGCACACGACAACGGACCGCACGCCCGATGAGCTCCATGCACTCGGCATAGCCCAGGTCGCGCGTATCCACGCCGAGTTCCGCGAGTTGGGCCAGCGGCTCTTCGGCCTGTCCGACGTGACGGAGATTTTCGCCCATCTGCAGTCCGACCCGAGCCTGCGGTGGCATTCCTCAGCCGAGATTCTTGCGGCCGCGGAGGTGACCGTGCGCCGCGCAGAGGCGGCTTCTCCTGCGTGGTTCGGCCGCCTGCCCGTAGCGGTATGCGAACTCGATGCGATCCCCGAACTGGAGGCAGCCGGAGCGCCGCCGGCCTACTACATGCCCCCCGCGCTCGACGGCTCCCGTCCGGGCACCTACTACACGAACGTCAACGAGCCGCGGGAGCGAACGTCCTTCGACCTCGAGTCCGTTGCTTTCCATGAAGCAGTCCCCGGCCACCACTTCCAGATCTCCCTGGCACTCGAGCTGCCCGACCTGCCGATGCTCCGTCGACTGCCCCTGTTCACCGCCTACATCGAGGGCTGGGGCCTGTACTCAGAGCGCCTCGCAGACGAGATGGGCCTGTACTCGTCGGATCTGCAGCGCATGGGCATGCTGTCCGCCGATGTGTGGCGGGCGTCGAGGCTCGTCGTCGACACGGGGATGCACGCCTTCGGGTGGACGCGTCAGCAGGCCGTCGACTACCTGCTGACCAACACCCCCGTTGCGCCGATCGACGTTGAGTCCGAGATCGATCGCTACATCGCCATGCCCGGACAGGCGCTCTCCTATATGACGGGTCGGATCGAGATAGAGACGCTACGTGCGCGCGCCGAGCAGGCGCTCGGCGACGCCTTCGACATCCGGGACTTTCACGATGTCCTGCTGGCCTCCGGCGCACTGCCCCTGGCCGTCCTCGGCGACCTCGTCGACACCTGGATCGCCGCTCGCACCTGATGGCGGACTACCCCCGCGCGGCGAGGCGTGCAGCAAGTGCGTCTCGCTTGTCCTCGAATCGGGCTGCCTGCGTCTCCATCTGACCCATCAGCTCCGCGAGTTCATCACGCGCCTGCTCGCCTGCCGCCCCGAGGTCTTCGCGCTCGAATACCCGCCACTTGCGGAGGACGGGCATGACGACCTCGTCGCGATGCTGGCGAAGGTCGTAAATGCCTGCGACGGCGATCTCGACAGCCTTGCGGCCGAAGCCCTCGATGCCATGTCCGGGCATCGCGAAATCGCGCACAGAGGCGAGGACCGCCTGCATGGTCTCGTCTGGCCTGATGTCGAAAGCCGCGTCGATGACATTGCGGTAGAAGATCATGTGCAGGTTCTCGTCGAGCGCGATGCGTGCGAACAGCTGCTCGGCGATGGGGTCGCCGGTCGCCGCACCGGTGTTGCGGTGCGAGACCCGGGTCGCCAGCTCCTGGAAGGAGACATAGGAGAGACCGGCGAGCACTCCAGGATGAATTGCGGAGAAGCCCTCCGTCATGTGGATCATGCGGGCCCGCTCCATCGCGATCGGATCGACCGAACGGGTCACGAGCAGGTAGTCGCGGATGGCCGTCGCATGTCGGCCCTCCTCCGCCGTCCAACGTCCCACCCAGTGACCCCAGGCGCCATCGCGACCGAGGATCGTGGCGATCTCATAGTGGTAGCTGGGCAGGTTGTCCTCGGTGAGCAGGTTGATGATCAGGCTGGTCCGCGCCGCGTCGCTGAAGCGCAGCTCGGCCGGTGTCCACTCGCGGCCGTCGAGGGGGCCGGAGAAGTCCTCGCCCTGGTTCCACGGAACGTACTCGTGCGGGAACCACTCCTTGGCCGTGGACAGGTGCCGGTTGAGCTCCCGTTCGACGACCGGCTGCAGATCCGCGAGCAGTCTCTGGTCGGACACGTTGTCAGCAAGAGTCATGCGGCACAGCCTGACATACGCCGGCAATGTCAAGTACTTACGTCCCTGTCCAACTTCGCGCGTGTGGGCGTGAACGGGATTACTGTGGTGATGTCCAGCAGTTACAGGGAGGTGCTCACCATGAGTGACAAGGTTGCTGGTTCGGCGTCTCCCAGCGAGGTCGCACGAGCCACGATCAACGGAGTCGATGCATCGGGAGATGCAGCCGATCAGGCCGAACGGCTCACGATGATCATGGAAGCCGAGGCCACGCACAACGCCCTCAACGGCGGTGGCGGCGAGGGCAGCATGGACGATCTGCTCTATCCGCTCGAGGACATCGAGGACGTCCTCGCCATGGAGGATGCCGAGGACTCAAGCGACGATCCCATGCATGCCGGCGGGCTGACCCCGGCCCCCTGGATCTCGGCGGAGCAGGCCGCGATGCACGTCATCGATCCCGACGATCCGGACGACAATGCCTACCTTGGCGACGAGAGCGACGTCGAGCGCGCCGACCCCTTTCGAGACCAGTTCGATGGTCCGGCGCGGGACCTGACGCCCGAGGACGAGACCCTGCTGGGCATCGATCCCTACGATGCGCCCGCCAAGCAGCCGGCTGAATGACCTAGCCTGCGGCAATGAGCACTCCGAGCGCTGATCTTGTCCGTTACGAGGTGTCCGACGGCATCGCGCTGATCACCCTCAACCGCCCTGACCGGCTGAACGCCCTGCTGCCGGGCATGGGCGACATCTATGCCGAGCTGCTGCATCGGGCCGACGCAGACCCGCAGGTGCGCGCCATCGTGGTGACAGGTGCTGGTCGCGGATTCTGCTCAGGGGCCGATCTGTCGGTCCTCGCCGAGGGTCGCGACGCACTTGACGGCTACCTCGACGGCCAGCACGTCGATACTCTCCCCACGGCTGCCCTGCGCATCGGCACTCCTGTGGCCACGGCGATCAACGGTCCCTGCGCCGGCATCGGCTTCGTGCTGGCCCTGTGCGCCGACGCTCGGTTCGCACATCCGGATGCCACCCTCAGCACCTCCTTCAGCCGACTGGGCCTGATCGCGGAGTACGGCGTCGCGTGGGTCCTGACGCGTCTCGCCGGTCTCGCCACGGCAACTGACCTGCTCCTGACCGGGCGCACGCTGACCGCAGCCGAGGCCCACGACCGTGGCCTGGTCAACGCGGTCGACGTGGACGTGGTCGGTGCCGCCATGGCCTGGGCGCACATGGTCGCGGACAACTGCTCACCTGCGGCCATGGCCGTCATCAAGCGCCAGTTGCTCGAGGTCGACACCCAGGACCTGAGCACCGCCGTCGACACATCTCTGGCCGAGATGCGCGCGGCCTTCCAGCGGCCCGATCTCGGCGAGGCCGTCATGGCGAAGATCGAGCAGCGGCCGCCATCGTTTCCCGGTTACGCAGGCTGATTCAGGGCAGTAGCCCGCAGTGGGCAAGAGCCATGCGCACGAGCCGCCCCTGACCACCCGACATCTCCGCCTGGAAATCAGGCGACGATGCCTCCTCGGGTGACACCCACACCAGATCCAGCGCGTCCTGCGAAGGCTCGCAGTCGCCAGCCAGCGGGACGATGAAGGCCAGTGCCACGGCATGCTGACGCGGGTCGTGGAAGCCGGTCACGTCCGGGCTCGGAAAGTACTCGACGACGGTGAACGGCTGCGGAGACGGTGCGACCCGGGGCAGGGCGAGCGATCCCAGGTCCTTCTCCAGGTGCCGCAGCAGGGCGTCGCGCACTCGCTCCCCGTACATGATCCGCCCCGACACCACGGCGCGCGAGATGCTGCCATCGGGCATGGCTCGCAGGAGCAGTCCGATGGACGTGATCTCGCCGCGTGCGTCGGTCCGCACGGGAATGGCGTCGATGTAGACGATGGGCAGGCGCTCACGGGCCAGTGCCAGCTCATCGTCGGCCAGCCAGGTCGCTCGGGTATCCAGCATGTCGCTCACATGCCGACCATAGCGGCGGCGGAGCCCTCTGGCTTAGGGTCCTGCCATGAGCCACAGCACCCCCGCCCGAGACGGCGGCACCCGCCCGGATGGCACCACCTACGAGACGGTCAAGGACGAGGCGGCCTGGCGCGATTCCCTCTCGTCGGCCGAGTACCACGTCCTGCGTGAGGCTGGCACCGAGGCGCCCTTCGTCGGCGAGTACACCGACACCAAGACCGAGGGGATCTACCGTTGTCGGGCCTGCCAGGCGGAGCTGTTCCGCAGCGACACGAAGTTCGACTCTCACTGCGGGTGGCCGAGCTTCTATGCGCCGCTGGCCAAGGATCGCGTGGTCTACCTCGAAGATCGGTCCATCGGCGGGCTGCGCACCGAGGTGCGCTGCGCCTCCTGCGGCGGACATCTGGGCCACGTCTTCGAGGGCGAGGGGTACGGCACTCCCACCGACCTCCGCTACTGCATCAACTCGATCTCCATGACTCTGGAGCCCGCTGCCGAGTAGTCAGCCACCGGATGCGATCAGCAGCACGCCGACCATTGCGGCTGCTACGCCGGCGTACTGCACGGGCCGCAGCCGCTCCTTGAGCACGATCGCGGCAAGGACAGCGGTCACCACCGGATAGAGGTCGCCAAGCACGGCGGTCACCGACAGCAGCCCCATCGTGGTGGCGAAGCCGAAGGTCACATTGGCGGCCGCGTCGAGCACGCCGATGACGACAAGCGGCAGGGCGTCGCGGCGGGTGGCCCCACCGATGTTCCTGACGACGAGGAAGATGACCGCGTAGACGATCACCGTGGTGACCCGCATGCCGGTCATCGTCATCAGCGGATCACGCCTACTGCCCTCCGCCATGAGGACGAACATTCCGCCGAAGCCGATGGCAGCAATCCCTGCCAGGATCAGGGGCTTGGCCGTCTCCGCACCCGACAGCTCCGGCCCGCTGGCCAGCAGGATCCCGCTGATGGCCGCGATGATGCCGAGGATCTGGACGGGGGCCGGCAGCTCCCCTCGCAGGAGGCCCACCGCCACCGGGACCAGAACCGAAAGCGCCACCAGAGGGGACACGATCCCCATCGGGCCGATCGAGAGCGCCTGGTAGAACGCCAGCATCGAGATCATGCCGACGACGCTGGCGCCGATGGCCCACGGCCAGTAGCCCGGATCGGCGGCCCAGCCGCCCGTCACGGTGGCCGCCACCATCAGGACGGCGAACCCGCACAGCTGCGACAGGCCATAGACCGCCAGGGGCGGCAGGCGCCGGGAGGTCAGGCCCCCGAGGAAGTCCGAGGTGCCCCACATGAGGCTGGACACCAGGGCAAGGAGCGCGGACATCCGCTCACCATAGGTGCGCGCGGCGCGCCGCGACCGGCCGACCGGTGTGCGCGCATAACCTGACGGGGTGAGGTCGATCTCCGCAGGCTCCGACTCCTTCGCGCTCGCACTCGAGCAGCTGAAGGATGCGGATGTGCGCCCGGATTTCGAACTCGACGAGGCGCCCGCGCCCCAGCGACTTGCCCCGGCGGCCGTCGCTCTCACGGCCGAGATGTCCGATCCCGAGTCCGATCTGGCCTCCGGCCGGTTCGTGCTCCTGCACGATCCTGACGGCGTGGACGAGTGGAACGGCTGCTTCCGCGCCGTCGTCTTCGTCCGCGCCACGCTCGAGGACGACATGGCCGACGATCCGCTGCTGCACGATGTCGGCTGGAGCTGGGTCACCGAGGCCCTGACCTCGCGTGGCTGCCGTGCCGCCCAGCTGGGTGGCACGGTCACCCGGACGTCGGGGCGCTCCTTCGGCACCATGGCGGATCGTCCATCCGACGGTTTCGTCGAGATCCGCGCGTCGTGGACCCCCGTCGAGGCGCCCGACACCGGCGAGGTCCTTGACGACATGGGTGCGCACCTGTCCGCCTGGGTCGACCTGATGGCGCAGGCCGCCGGACTGCCCCCGCTCCCCCATGGGGTGGCCCATGTCGGTGCCCGACGACGCCGTGGTCGCAGTTGACCGAGCCCGTGCCAGAGAACGTATCCGCACCTGAACCCGAGCTTCCGGCACCGTTCGAACCGCGTGACGGCGTACCACCCGTCCTGACCGACGCCGATTCCGTTCGTGCCTACGCCGACCTGCTGGCGACGGGAACCGGCCCGCTGGCCCTTGATGCGGAGCGCGCGTCCGGTTACCGCTACAGCCAGCGCGCCTACCTCGTCCAGCTTCGTCGCGTCGGTGCGGGCACAGCGCTGATTGATCCCATCGCAGTGCCGGACCTGTCCGCAATCCAGGCGGCGACGACCGGCGTCGAGTGGATCCTGCATGCCGCCACCCAGGACCTCGCCTGCCTCGCAGAGGTCGGCCTGTCGCCCACCTCGCTCTTCGACACCGAACTCGCCGGCCGCCTTCTGGGGCGGGAGCGCGTCAGCCTCGCCACGCTCGTGCAGAGCGAGCTGGGCGAGGTACTGGAGAAGGGCCACGGAGCCACCGACTGGTCGGTGCGCCCGCTCACTGCCGCTCAGCTGCGCTACGCGGCGCTCGACGTCGAGCTGCTGGTCGAGTTGCGCGACGCCATGGAGACCGCCCTGGCCGATGCAGGCAAGTCCGAGATCGCCCGTCAGGAGTTCGCGGCACTGGTCTCCTTCGCCCCGCGCGAGCGCACCGAGGACGAGTGGCGACGCACCTCCGGTATCCATCGGATCCGCAAGCCGCGGTCACTCGCCATCGTCCGAGCCCTGTGGACCACCAGAGACGAGATCGCCACGAAGCGCGATATCGCGGTCGGACGGATCCTCCCCGACGCCGCAATCGTGGCCGCTGCCCAGGCGAACCCCGGCACCATGGACGCCCTCGACGGGCTCAAGGAGTTCCATGGACGCGGTGCCCAGCGCTACCTGCGTCGGTGGTGGGAGGCGATTTCCGAGGCGAACGCCCTGCCGAACGCCGACCTGCCCGAGTCGGCGCTGCCGCCATCCGGGCCTCCGCAGCCACGAACATGGGCCGAGCGCGATCCCGCCGCCCACGCTCGCCTGTCCGCCGCCCGCACCGCCCTGACCGCCATCGCAGAGGCCCAGTCCATGCCGGTCGAGAACCTGCTGTCGCCTGACACGGTGCGCCGGCTGTGCTGGACGCCGCCGGAACCGGGTGATCCGGCCGCCGTCGCCGCGTTCCTGGGTGGCCAGGGGGCGCGCCAGTGGCAGATCGACCTGACCACCGCGGCACTCTGCGAAGCGCTCGACACGCAGCCCGGCGCGCAGCCCGACGCGCCAGTTACTGGCGAGTAGCCCAACTAGTTACTCACGGGTAATATGGCGCTACCCACCCGGTCGGGTGGCCTGTCGTCGATCCTGGGAGCCGTCGTGGCCCGTACCGCTGCCGATGTCGTATTCGTGGACGGGGTCCGCACCCCCTTCGGCCGGGCGGGCAGCGCGTTCGCCGAGACCCGCGCCGACGACCTGGTCGTGCGGGTGTTCCGCGAGGTCCTGCGCCGCAATCCGGGCCTGCCTCCCGAGCGCATCGACGATGTCGCCGTTGCCGCGACCACCCAGATGGGCGATCAGGGCATGACGATCGGTCGGTCTGCTGCGCTTCTCGCCGGTATCCCGAACTCGGTGCCCGGCTACTCCGTCGACCGCATGTGCGCGGGTGCCATGACGGCTGTCACCACGCTCAGTTCCGCGATCATGGCCGGCGCCTACGACGTCGCCCTCGCCGGCGGCGTCGAGAACATGTCGCGTCACCCGATGGGCGAGGGCATGGATCCCAACCCGCGCTTCCTCGCCGAGCGCATCGTCGACGTCGACGCACTGATCATGGGCAACACCGCGGAGAACCTCCACGATCGTTTCCCGCAACTGACCAAGGACCGCGCGGATGCGTTCGCACTGGGATCGCAGCAGAAGACGGCCCACGCATACGCCGAAGGCTGGATCCAGCCGGACCTTGTTCCCGTGGCCACCCGTTCGGCAGAGCTCGGCTGGGGCATGCTCAGCGCCGACGAAGCGCCGCGCCCGGCCACGACTCTCGAAGGGCTTGGTGCGCTGAAGACACCCTTCCGCCCGCATGGCCGCGTCACCGCAGGTAACAGTTCCGGACTCAATGACGGCGCCACGGCGGCGCTGCTGGCGTCCGAGGCAGTCGCGGACGAGCTCGGACTGCAGAAGAAGATGCGCATGGTGGGCTTCGCCTTCGCGGGCGTCGAACCCGAGGTCATGGGAGTCGGTCCCGTCCCCAGCACCGAGAAGGCGCTCTCGCGCGCCGGCCTCTCGATCGCCGATATCGACCTGTTCGAGATCAACGAGGCGTTCGCCGTTCAGGTGCTCGCCTTCCTTGACCACTTCGGCATCGACGACGACGACACCCGCGTCAACCCGATGGGTGGCGCCATCGCCGTCGGTCACCCGCTGGCCTCCAGCGGCATCCGGCTGATGACGTATCTGGCCCGTGACTTCGAACGAAATCCGAGCGCGCGGTATGGCATCACCACCATGTGCATCGGCCTCGGCATGGGCGGCACGGTCATCTGGGAGAACGTCAACTACGCAGGGAGCAAGGCATGAGCGACATGACCAACCCCGACGAGGTCGTCACGCATGCTCGCGTACGCCTGCTCGACCTGCCCGATGGCGCCGGCACGATGGCGCTGATCACGATCGACAACGATCGCGACCACACCCGTCCGACCACCTTCGGCCCGGGCGGAATGGCATCGCTGGATGCCGCGCTCGATCAGGTCGCAGCCATGACCGAGATCACGGCCATCGGCGTCACCGGTAAGCCGTTCATCTTCGCCGTCGGTGCGGATCTCTCCGCCATCGGCAGCGTCACCGACCGCGAGATCATCCGCCAGTTCGGCCAGATGGGGCACAACGTGTTCCGGCGTCTCGGTGAGATGGACGTGCCCACCTTCGCGTTCGTGAATGGCGCCGCCATGGGCGGTGGCACGGAACTGGCGTTGCACTGCGACTACCGCACCATGTCGTGGGGCGCGGCAGCCATGTCGCTTCCCGAGGTGTTCCTCGGCCTGATCCCAGGCTGGGGTGGCGCATGGCTGCTGCCGAATCTCATCGGACCGGCGAACGCCCTCGAGGTGATCATCGCCAACCCGATGCAGCAGAACAAGCAGCTCAAGCCCAAGGACGCCCTCCGCCTGGGCGTCGTCGATGCCCTCTTCGAGTCCGCTGACTTCCTCGAGCAGTCCATTCGGTGGGCCGCTGGTGTCGTCAACAAGACGATCGTTGTCCCCCGCCCCGAGCCCGATCGCGACAGCTGGGAAGCCATCGTCGGCATCGCCCGCACCATGCTCGACGACCGCATCCACGGGGCCACTCCGGCTCCCTATCGCGCCCTCGACCTGGTCAGCGCCGCCCGCACGGCGACGCGCGACGAGGGCTTCGACGCAGAGGATGAGGCCCTGGCCGATCTCGTCATGGGCGACGACCTCCGCGCCTCGCTCTACGCCTTCGATCTCGTGCAGAAGCGCGCGAAGCGGCCGGTCGGCGTACCGGACAAGTCGCTGGCACGTCCGGTCACGAAGGTCGGCGTCGTCGGAGCGGGCCTGATGGCCAGCCAGCTGGCGCTGCTGTTCGCGAAGCGCCTGCAGGTGCCGGTCGTCATGACCGATCTCGATGCCGAGCGCGTCGACAAGGGCCTCGAGTTCGTCCGCGCCGATCTGGCCGGACAGGTGGCCAAGGGCCGGCTGTCACAGGACAAGTCCAATCGTCTCTCCGCCCTTGTCACCGGCTCGACCGACAAGGCCGCCTTCGCCGATGCCGACTTCGTGATCGAGGCGGTATTCGAGAACCTCGCGGTGAAGAAGCAGGTGTTCGCCGAGGTCGAGGCGATCGTCTCCGATACCTGCATCCTCGCGACGAACACGTCGTCGTTGTCGGTCACCGCCATGGCTGCCGATCTCGCGCATCCTGAGCGGGTTGTCGGCTTCCATTTCTTCAACCCGGTCGCACTCATGCCGCTGCTCGAGATCGCCCGCGCCGAGCAGACCGACGATGCGACCGTCGCCACGGCATTCGCCGTCGGCAAGACGCTCAAGAAGTCCTGCGTCCTGGTGAAGGATGCGCCGGCTTTCGTCGTCAACCGACTGCTGACGCGCTACATGGGTGAGGTCATCAAGGCCGTCGACGAGGGCACGGACATCGCCGTCGCGGATCGCTCTGTTGATCCCCTGGGCCTGCCGATGTCGCCGTTCAACCTGATGCGGCTGGTCGGCCCGGCCGTCGCCTTCCACGTCTCCGAGACGATGAATGCCGCCTACCCGGACCGCT
Organism: uncultured bacterium; assembly: GCA_903940375.1. GTDB lineage: Bacteria > Actinomycetota > Actinomycetes > S36-B12 > S36-B12 > UBA10649. Next base: position 16,334 of record CAJAKT010000428.1, read on the forward strand.
TCCACGTGTCCGAGAACATGCGCAACATCGTTGCGGCGGGCAAGACCGCGATCTGGGTCAAGCAGGAGGACGGCACGTTCATCGTCGACCCCGACATCGCGGCGATGCTGGTGCAGGGCGATACGCCGCTCACGGAGGAGCAGGTGCGTACGCGCGCTGCCGATGCGCTGGCCGACGAGGCTCGGCGGATGCTCGATGAGGGTGTCGTCGCGGAGGCCCAGGACATCGACCTGTGCATGCTGCTCGGCGCCGGCTGGCCGTTCTGGCTCGGTGGCATCACGCCGTACCTGGACCGCAGTGGGGCGGCCGAGCGGGCCGCCGGTCGTCGGTTCCTCGTCCCTGGCGTTGCCTCGGTGCCGAAGTAGGCCCAACACCTGCGTTAATGGCGCATCCGGGCGGCAACCTACGGTACCGTAACCTACGTCTTCGTAGGTTTCGTCCGTTGGAGGTTGTCCGTGCTCACTGCTGACCAGTTGCCACCCGTGATCCAGGGCGGCATGGGCGCCGCCGTCTCCTCGTGGCGGCTCGCCAATGCCGTGTCCCGCTGTGGCCAGCTCGGCGTGGTCTCCGGCGTGGCGCTTGATCTGGTCCTTGCCAGACGGCTGCAGGACGGCGACCCCGACGGCAGTGCGCGGCGCGCCCTGGCCGCGTTTCCGAACCAGGAGATGGCCCAGCGCGCGATCACCCGGTTCTTCCACGAGGGCGGGCGGCCCGAGGGCACGCCCTACTCCCCCATCTCCCACCTGACCATCAATCCGCATAAGGCCACGGTCGAGCTGGTCGTACTCGGCGGCTTCGTCGAGGTGTGGCTGGCCAAGGAGGGCCACGACGGCCTCGTCGGCATCAACTGCCTGGAGAAGATCCAGCTCTCCACGCCGGCCACCCTGCTCGGGGCCATGATCGCCGGCGTCGACGTCGTGCTCATGGGTGCTGGCGTCCCGCGCGAGATTCCGCGGACCCTGAACGACCTCGCTGCCGGTCGCGTCGTGCACCTGCCGATCGATGTCGACGGCGCCGATGCCGACCGTTTCACCCTCGATCTAGACGCGGCAGAGGTCGTGGGCCCCAGCCTGCCGCCGCTGACGCGCCCGGTCTTCCTCGCCATCGTCTCGGCCCACGTCCTCGCAGCGTTCCTCGCCCGCGACGAGGACATCCGGCCCGATGGCTTCGTCGTGGAAGGTCCGCCCGCAGGCGGCCACAACGCGCCGCCGCGCAAGAGCGTCATCGACGAGAACGGCGAACTCCTCTTCGGCCCCCGCGACGAACCCGATCTGGCGAAGATCGCCGCACTTGGCATGCCGTTCTGGCTTGCGGGCGCGGCCGGCACGCCGACCGCGCTGCGCGAGGCGATCGAGGCGGGTGCCAAGGGTGTCCAGGTCGGCACGGTCTTCGCCCTCTCGACCGACTCCGGACTCATCGACGAGATCCGCACGGCCCTGCTCGATGGCATCCGCGACGACTCCCTCCACGTGCGCACGGATCCGCTGGCGTCGCCGACCGGCTTCCCCTTCAAGGTGGCCGAGATCGCGGGCACGATCTCCGATCGCGAGGTCATGATCGACCG
>CAJAKT010000429.1 GCA_903940375.1 uncultured bacterium
CCACACCGCCGCGGCCGTGTGGCCTCCGGAGCTCGCCTCGAAGTCCGCGCGGACGTACTCACCCAGCGTCCCCGGCTCCTCGGAGGTGCCCGGGTCCTCAGCCGAGTAGGTCTGGGCCCAGGACGAGATGATCGCCTCCTTCGCGACGAAGCCAACCATGAGCGCGCTGGCGGTCTCCCAGCTTCCGAACCCGGCCGGGGTGAACACCGGCGCGATCGCCTGCGCCGTGCTGGCGTAGAGGCTCTCCTGCACCGGGACCTCACCGAACGAGTAGCCGGGCGCGGCCGGTATCGCCTGCATCAGCCACACCACCGCCACCGTGGCGACGATGATCCCGCTCGCGGTGCGCAGGAATCCACCGAGCCTCAGCCATGTCACGGCAGCCGTCAGTCGCGCGGTGGGCCGCTGGTACGGCGGCAGGTCGATCACCAGGGGCTCTCTGCCGACACTGCGCCACAGGGTGCTGCGCAGGGCCAGACCCACGACGACGACGAACACGATGCTGATGACGTACAGGGCGAAGACCACCGTGCCTGCGTTGTCCGGGAAGAAGATCGAGGACACGAGCACGTAGACAGCCAGCCGGGCGCTGCACGACGTGAAGGGCACGAGAAGTGCCGTGAGGATGCGGTGGCGGGCGTTCGGCAGGATGCGGGTGGCGCTGATCGCGGGCACATTGCACCCGAATCCGACGATGAGGGGCAGGAACGCTCTCCCCGGCAGACCGATGGCACGCATCAGTCGGTCGGCGACCACTGCGGCGCGCGCAAGGTAGCCGCTGTCCTCCAGCAATGCCAGGAGAGCGAACATGATCGCCATCAGGGGCACGAAGGTCAGCAGCATGCCCACGCCCGCGATGAGGCCGTCGACGACCAGGCTGCGGACCCAGGTGTCCTCTAGCCCAGCGACGCTCAGCAGCGCATCGGCCGCCGTGGTCATCGGCCCGCTGAAGAACCAGTCCAGGGCCTGCTGCAGCGGTGCTGCGACCGTGGTCGTGAGCTGGAATACAGCCCACATAGCAGCAAGGAAGAGGATCGGTCCCCATCCCGACGACAGGGCGATCCGGTCGAAGCGGTCCGACCAGCGAACCCGACCCTGATCCGTTCGGCGGACGGAACGGGCAACCGCTTCGTCGATCCAGATGAAGCGCTCGTCGGCCAGGTCGAACTCCCCCGTCACCTCCGGTCGCGGGAGGGCAGATGGCGCGGGGGCTGCCAGTGCGCTGTCGATGGCGTCGAGCAGTCCGGTGCGGCCCTGGTGGTGACGGGGGTCGATCAGCACGACGGGCACTCCGACGAAGACCGACAGGGCAGTCACGTCGACGCTCACCCCCACGCGTCGCGCGATATCGCTCATGGTGAGCGCGAAGACGATGCGCTGGTCGCTCTCCCGCAACTGACGCACGAGGTAGAGCGACCGGGACAGCCGACCCGCATCTCCGATCACGACGACTACGTCAGGCCGCTCGTGCGGCGCGACGTCGACCAGGAGCGCACGCGTGAGCGCTTCGTCCGGTGAGAGCGGGTCCAGGCTGTAGGCGCCGGGGAGATCGATGACGTCGAACCGGTGAACGCCGTCGTCCATGAGTCCCCGACCCACCTCGACTGTTGTGCCGGGCCAGTTGCCGACATCACGCCGCGCTCCGGTCAGGCGGTTGAACAGGGTGGACTTGCCGACGTTGGGAGCGCCCGCGAGCGCCACCACGGGCGTTCCGGGTGGGACGGCCGCACCGGCTGGTCCGCTGTGGCAGGACGGGACCGACCCACTCACGTCGTGCGTCCGTTCGCCAGCGGGATCCGCGCGGCCGTGCGAGAGTCCAGGGCGATGCGGGAGTCACTGACCGACACGATGCGCGCTCCCCCGACCCCCAGCTGAACGAGCGTCACCGGCTGGCCCGGTCGCATGCCCAGCTCCGCGAGCCGGATCCGTTGGGCCCGATCGACGAGGGGCACGCCCAGCACCGCGGACTCCCCAACCATCAGGTCCCGCACGGATCGCGGCGCGTCCGCATGCATGGACCCAACGTACCACTGCGCTAAGGGTTACCTAAGTCGAGCGAGCAGCGTGCGCTCCTCAACCCTGGTCAGCCCAGCCTGACGTGCGCGGCCCAGACCTCTCGCTACCTCGTCGGCCAGCACGTCCGCGAGTGTCGCCTCGATGGAGCGACGCTGCAGCCCGAGTGCGAGAGCGCGCGCGTCGGAACGCGCACCGAAGCCCGCGTACTCCGGCAGCGGCAGCCACAACGGAAGGGACCTCGGACCCGCCCATGGCTGGACCTCGTGGTCCTCCAGCCACTGCGGGGCCGCCCGCACAGTGCGACCGGTGAACGCGGCGGTCCGAGCGCTCAGCTCGACCACGTCGGAGAAGGGCACCGCCTCCCCCACGACGTCCACCGGACCGCAGGCCCGCTCCCCCGCGCACGCGAGCAGGAAGGCGGCGAGATCCCGCACGTCGACCACCTGCGTGCTGAGGTCAGGTGCGTCGGGGACGAGAACGTCATCGTCCTGCGCCAGTGCAAACCTCGACACCCAGTAGCCGAAGCGGTCAGTTGGGTCACCTGGACCCCCGATCAGCCCGACCCGGGCCAGGAGCGACCGGTCGGCACCGATGCCGGCGGTCACGAGCTGCTCGCAGCCGACCTTGGCCTCGCCGTACTCCGCCATCGTCGCCAGACCGGAGGTCAACGGCTCGACGAGCGCGGCAGTCTCGTTGGCTCCCGGGGTCGTGGTGTCCGCGTACACCGAGGCGGAGGAGACGTACGTCCAGTGCCCAGCATCGGCGGCAAGCGCGTCCAGCGCTGAACGCACGTGGTCGGGCTGCCAGGACACGTCGATGACCGCGTCCCAGTCGCGGCCACGCACGGGCTCGTATGCGGACGGATCCGAGCGGTCGGCAGAGACGAGATGCACGCCGTCAGAGACGGGGCCGGACATCCCTCGGGCCAGGCAGGTGACGTCGGCCCCCGAGGCCACGGCCTGACGGGCGAGCTCTCGGCCCAGCCACGCCGTACCGCCGAGGATCAGCAGGGTGTCCATGCGCACACCTCCGGGAAGAGCAGTGGGCCCCACCGTACGAGACGGTAGGGCCCACTGAACGCTGGGACTTAGGCGAGAGCCTTCGTCTTGAGCGAGTCGAACTCGGCCTGCGTGATCGTGCCGGCGTCGAGCAGTGCCTTCGCCGATGCGATCTGGTCGGCGGGCGAGACGCTGCCGACGGCAGACTGGATGTAGGCCTTCTGCGCCTGCTGCGCGGCCTCCATCTGGGCCTGACGACGCTCGCCCATGCTCTTGCCGCGGGCGATCAGGTACACCAGCACCGTGATCGGCGGGAAGAGGATGAGGAAGATGATCCACACGGCCTTGGCGCCGCCGCCCATCGTGTGATCGCTGAACAGGTCCATGATCACCATGAAGAAGATCATGAAGAAGATGATCATGAAGAAGATGTAGAGCAGGGTCCACAGGGAATCCATTGAAAGCCTTTCATTGGGGGCAAGTGAGGGAAGGCTACCGGAAGTGCTCCACGTGGTAGCCCAGCCCCGCCAGCCGCTCGACGACGGCAGGATCGTCGTCGATGACCACCGCCACGGCCGCGGGTTCGCCGATGGCTCCGATTGCCTCGGCCTTGAAGTCGGCCGCCTTCCGGCGATCCCGCTCCGGCCGCAGGATCACCCCGCTGTACGAGATGCCCTGCCGGGCCAGCCACTCCTCCGTATCGGCACGGGTGCTCTCCGGTCGCCCAGACAGCAGCACGATCACATGGTCGGCGGACAGCTCGGTCAGCCGCTGTCTACCCCGCTCGATCGGGTCGTCCGAACCGACCTCGGCGAAGAAGGCCGCCCAGTCCTTGGGACGCTTGTCCACGTGACGCTGCCGACCGGCCGCATCGGCCAGGACACCGTCGATATCGATGACGGCGATCACGTGGTCGCGAGCTCCTCCGGCCGCGGGCACGAGCACACCAGATTGCGGTCGCCATAGGCACCATCGATGCGGCGCACCGGCGGCCAGTACTTGTCCGTCCGAAGGCTCTCCACCGGGAAGGCCGCGAGCCGCGCCGGATACGGGTGCTCCCACGCGCCGATCAGGCAGTCGGCAGTGTGCGGGGCATTGCGCAATGGACTGTCCTCAAGCGGCCACTCCCCCGCTGCAACGGCATCGATCTCGGCCTTGATGGAGATCATCGCGTCGCAGAACCGATCGAGCTCGAACAGGTTCTCGCTCTCGGTCGGCTCGACCATCAACGTGCCGGCCACGGGGAACGACATCGTCGGCGCATGGAAGCCGTAATCGATGAGGCGCTTCGCGATGTCGTCGACCGTGACGCCCGTATCGGCGGTGATCGTGCGCACGTCGAGGATGCACTCGTGCGCAACGAGGCCGTTGCTCCCGGCATACAGCACCGGGTAGTGGGCACCCAGCCGCGAGGCGACGTAGTTCGCATTCAGGATCGCGACCTGGGTTGCGCGGAGCAGACCCTCCGGGCCCATCATCCGGATGTACGCCCACGGGATCGGCAGGATCCCAGCACTGCCCCAGGGCGCTCCGCTGACCGGTCCCACTCCCCCATCAGCATGACCGCGGCCGAGGGGACCGGCCTCGGGGCGCAAGGGATGTGACGGCAGATAGGGCGCGAGGTGCGCGCGCACGGCGACGGGACCAACACCAGGACCGCCACCGCCGTGCGGGATGCAGAACGTCTTGTGCAGGTTCAGGTGCGACACGTCGGCTCCGAACTTGCCCGGCTTCGCCAGTCCGACGAGCGCGTTGAGATTCGCGCCATCGACATAGACCTGGCCACCCGCGTCGTGCACCAGTGCGCAGATCTCCGTGATCGCGGTTTCGAATACCCCGTGTGTCGACGGGTACGTCACCATCAGCGCCGCTAGGGAGTCGCGATGCGCCTCGATCTTGGCGGCCAGATCGCTGACGTCGACATTCCCGGCTTCATCGCAGGCCACCACCACGACGCGCATCCCCGCCATGACGGCACTGGCCGCATTGGTGCCGTGTGCACTGCTGGGGATAAGACACACGTCGCGATTGGCATCGCCATTCGAGCGGTGGAAGGCACTGATAGCCAGCAGGCCGGCGAACTCACCCTGTGAACCGGCGTTCGGCTGAAGGGACACCGCGTCGTAACCCGTTGCCTCGACCAGCCAGGCCTCGAGCAGGCGGATCAGCTCCAGGTATCCACCCGCCTGATCAAGCGGGGCGAACGGGTGGATGGCCGCGAACTCCGTCCACGTGATCGCCTCCATCTCGGTCGTGGCATTGAGCTTCATGGTGCATGAGCCGAGCGGGATCATCGCCCGGTCGAGGGCCACGTCTCGGTCGCCGAGTCGCCGGATGTACCGAAGCATCGATGTCTCGCTTCGATGCGTGTTGAACACAGGGTGGGACAGGAATGGCGAGGTGCGGTGCAGGGCCGCGGGGATGCCTAGGTCGCCGGCCGACACGACATCGTAGGCAAGTCCGGCAGCCGCCGGGTTCACCTGCGCATACGCCCGCCACAACGCCTCGACCTGTTCGATGGTCGTGGTCTCGTCAACCGATGCAGAGACGGTGTCGGCATCGACATGACGGATGTTGATGCCCTCTGCCAGCGCCGCAGCCACCATGCGCTCCGCGGCTCCGGGCACACTCCATCGAACGGTGTCGAAGAAGTCCGTTGCCGCCAGCACTCCCCCGGCCTTGCGGATACCTGCTCCCAGAATGCGCGCGCGCTCAGACGTCCGGAGCGCGATCCGACGCAGGCCATCGGGACCGTGATACACCGCGTACATCGAGGACATCACGGCCAGGAGCACCTGGGCCGTGCAGATGTTGCTGGTCGCCTTCTCACGGCGAATGTGCTGCTCACGCGTCTGCAGGGCGAGCCGGTAGGCCGGTGCTCCGTCGGCGTCGACGCTGACCCCGACCAGGCGCCCGGGCATGCTGCGTTCGAGTCCCGCGCGAACGGACATGAAGCCCGCGTGCGGACCGCCGAAGCCGAACGGCACGCCGAATCGCTGCGCCGAACCGACGACGACGTCGGCACCGAGTTCACCCGGCGGCGTGAGAACAGCGAGGGCGAGCAGATCGGCCGTGACAAGTGCGAGGGCACCCCGCTCATGCGCGGACGCGATCAGTGGACCGATGTCGCGGATTCGTCCGGATGTGCCGGGGTAGCTCAGCAGGACACCTGCATAGTCACCGTCGGGCAGTCCCGCGTCGAGGTCAGCGACATCGAGCCGGATGCCAAGGGGCTGGGCCCGCGTGCTCAGGACGGCGAGGGTCTGCGGATGGGTGTCGGCATCGACGAGGATCGCGTGCCGACCGGACTTGCTCGCCCGGATGGCCAGCGTCATCGCCTCAGCGGCCGCCGTCGGCTCGTCGAGCAGCGACGAACCAGCGACCGGGAGAGCGGTCAGGTCCTCGATCATCGTCTGGAAGTTCAGCAGCGCCTCGAGGCGCCCTTGCGAGATCTCCGGCTGGTAAGGCGTGTAGGCCGTGTACCAGGCGGGGTTCTCGGTGATGTTGCGGAGGATGACGCCAGGCGTGTGCGTGCCGTAGTAGCCCAGGCCGATCATGCTGACCGCGACCTGGTTGCGCGCGGCCAGCGCACGCAGTTCCGCCAGTGCCTCCGGTTCGCTGCTGCCGGCAGGCAGCGCCAGACCTTCGTGCCAGCGAATCACTTCGGGGACGACATCTGCGGTGAACGAGTCGATGTCGGAGTACCCCAGCATCGAGAGCATGCGGGCCTGCTCAGTCGCGTCAGGACCGATATGCCGGGCGGGGAAATCAAGGCTCATGGGTACCTCGAGGGGGACAGGTATGCCGCGGCATACAGAGTCAGCGGCCACGGTTGTGGCCGCCACTCCCCCTCTGTTGCTCACGCATGGCGTGACCTGAGAGTTTCACCGGGCAAGCCCGGCTTTCACCGTCGGTGGGGATCGCGAGATCCCGCTTTCCAGAGGTGCCTTCCCCGGGCGGTCCGTGTGCCTGAGAGCTTGTCGGGGAGATTGCTCCTTCGG
>CAJAKT010000430.1 GCA_903940375.1 uncultured bacterium
CTCCTTCGTCGACGAGATGATGACATACACCGCGAGCGGCACCCCCGGCGACGTACGCGCCTACCTCGAGGGTTTCCATCGATTCACTGGTGCCGACGAACTGATGACGGTGCACCAGGGCGGCGTGGTGGATGACCGCATCCTCAGCCTGACGCTCACGGCGAAGGCCATGGATCTGGGTGAGTAGCGCCGCTGGGTGATCGTGACGGCCCCTCGTCGTCACATGTTCCTCGCGGCCCTGCATGCCATTCGATTGCCAGCCGCAACACCGCTCACTCACCGCCTCATGGCGATCCGTCAACGCGTCCGTCCTTACGTGGTGTCTGGGCCGCACGCAGTCGAGTGCAGCCGTACCCTTGCCCTCATGGGAGCGAGGTTGGAGGCGGTGGAACGCCGGCGCGATGACATTCACGACATCGCACGCCGGCATCGCGCGCGGTCGGTGTCCGTTTTCGGATCGGTGGCCCGCGGTGATGATGGTCCGGGCAGCGACATCGATTTCCTGGTCGAGTTCGAGCCGGGTGCGTCGCTCCTGGATCTCATGGCCATTCAGGACGATCTGGAGGCACTGCTCGGTTGCAGCGTGGATGTGGTGTCGGCCGGTGGGCTGAAGGACCGAGACGAGCACATTCGCCGCGAGGCGGTCGTCGTATGACGCGCAGCGACGACCAGCGCATCGTGTTGGCTCATCATTACCACCGCACTGATCCCGACTTGATCTGGTCGTACGCGATCGAACAGGCGCCAGCCCTCGAATCGGCGCTGCGGACCTGAGCGGCTCGCGGTGAGTGTCGGTGTGGCCCGTTCCTGACCCCGCCTTCTCCAGCCTACGGACTATGAATCCGCACGGGCAGGTTCGCTCTTGGAGTTGCGGGGGCGGCGATCGTCGAAGGCGACCGCGATGCTCCGCCAGTGGTGGCTGGAGGCTTACCTCCCTGCGAGGAGGGGAAGCTCGGGCAGACCCGCGGTGCTGCCGCGCTCGAGTTCGTGCGCCGCAATGCGTTCGATGCGCCGACGGCTGCGTTCGATGCGCCGACGGCTGCGTTCGATGCGGCCTTCAGCTCCTCGGACTGATCTGTTCTCGCGCTGAGATGGTCCTTCCGTCTCAGCGCGGTATGTGCCTCCGGCAACCCACTTGCGAAATCCGTTGCCGCACAACGCATCGTGGCTCTGCAAAGGGAAAGCAAGGAGTGGCGAAACGGTACGTGGCCCCTCCTTCTTGAGCCTACGGATGGTCAAACCGCGACATCGGTCAGTTTCACGTGGGCGCTGGGACGACCGCTTGACCAGAGCAGCAAAGTAGCCATGCTTATAGCTATGACCTTCGCTGAGCAGTTGCCCCTGGCTGAAGTGAAGAATCGGCTCTCGGAGGTCGTCGAGCAGGTCGAGTCCCAGCACGCTCGGGTCACGATCACCAAGCACGGCCGACCGGCGGCTGTTGTGATCAGTGCCGACGACCTCGAGTCGTTGGAGGAGACCCTGCGCGTCCTTTCCGATCCTGACCTGCTTGCACAGGTGCGCGCCTCGCGGGCTGAAGCGGACGCCTCGGTGACTCTGAGCAGAGCCGAGTCATCTACGAGATCCGCGAGGACCGCGGCAACGTTCTGATCCGCGCGAGAAGGCACCGCGCTGACGTGTATCGGCGTCGCTGAAGCGACAAATAGGCCGACGCTAGCGGGCACTTGTCCTGACGTCGCATCACATCACGGGGCCGAATGGACTGGGTCCAGAAAGAGCTTTCAAAGGCGATCCGCGGTAGCAACGAGTGCGGATCAGTCGCGGTCGAGCCGCACGCCGGCCTTGCGACCGCGGATGGTGCAGTGATTGAGGACCTTGGCGATCTTGCGCGCCTTGTCCTCCGGGACCTCGACGAGCGAGAACGACTCGTGCACCGTGATGGCGCCGATATCGCGGCCCTTGACTCCCGCCTCACCCGTGATCGCCCCGACCAGATCGCCGGGCGTCACTCCTGCCTTGCGGCCCAGGGAGATGAACAGCTTGCTCGTGGGTCCTTCGAGCTTGTCGCGCTTTCGTGGTGGGCCGTCTGAACCCCGCGAGCCACCGCTCGCCTTCGCGCCCCGCGTGCTGCGCGACTGATCGTCGACAGCGGATGACGCGGTGAGATCGCGCTCGTCCTCGTCGGGTGAACCACCCTGGGCTTCCTCGTGAACGAGTGCGAACGCCGCCAGAGCCACCTCGGTGACATCCCGACTCATCAGCATGTCCTCGAGGACTTCGCGGTACGTATCGAGCCGGTCCTGAGCCTCGGGATCATCGAGTAGCGCCTCGATGGCCTCGCGGCTGCGCCGCAGCCGCATCTGGCGCACATCGGTGACCGTGGGCACCGGCGCGACGGGGATGGTCCCGTGGATGAGGTTCTCGATCGACTTGAGCATCCGGCGTTCGCGTGGCTCGACGAGGCTCAGTGCCACGCCTTCGCGGCCGGCGCGGCCAACGCGGCCGATGCGATGGACGTAGGCCTCGGGACTCATCGGGAGGTCGTAGTTCACGACATGCGAGAGGTGGTCGACGTCAAGACCCCGAGCGGCGACGTCCGTCGCAACGAGCAGTTCGGTCGTGCCCGCGCGAAGCCGGCCCATGACGCGATCGCGCTGGTCCTGAGTGAGGCCACCGTGCAGTGCTTCAGCCTGGTAGCCGCGGGCGGTAAGGAGATCGGTCAGTTCGTCGACGCCGCCGCGTGTTCGGCAGAACACGATCGACGCTACGGGATCCTCGGCATCCAGGATTCGACCGAGTGCCGCGGACTTGTTCTGGCGGGTGACGATGTATGCCGTCTGTCGAACCCGCGGAACCTCGTCGTGCGCCTGCTCCTTCGCAAGAATGGAGATGCGCTCCGGATTGCGCAGGTGTCGGCTGGCGAGCTTGTCGATGCGCTTGGGCATGGTGGCCGAGAAGAGAACCGTCTGCCGCTCCTTCGGCGTGAGCGCCAGGATGGATTCGATGTCCTCGATGAATCCCATCTCGAGCATCTCGTCGGCCTCGTCGAGCACGACCGTCCGCACGGAATCCAGACGCAGTGCGCCACGACCGGTGAGATCGAGTGCGCGTCCGGGTGTTGCCACCACGACGTCGACTCCGCGGCGCAGGGCATCAATCTGATGGCGGGCGGGAGCGCCTCCGTAGATGGCGACGAGTCGGGCACCGAGTTCGCGTCCGTAGCTGTGGAATGCCTGCGACACCTGGAGGGCGAGTTCGCGCGTGGGGACGAGGACGAGAGCCGCGGGGCCATTGCCTCGCCGCTGCGGGTCAAGGACTTCGAGGATGGGAAGGGCGAATGCGGCGGTCTTGCCCGTTCCGGTCGCGGCCTGGCCCAGCAGATCCGATCCGCTCACGAGGATGGGAATGGTGCTGGCCTGGATGGGGGTGGGCTCCTCGTAGCCGAGGGCCGAGAGCGTGCTCAGCAATTCCGGCCGCAGGCCCAGGGAGGTGAAGGTGGGATCGGCACTTGAGTTGTCTGATGTCACGTTCGGCAGGTTACAGGGAGCGTGAAGACCACCCCGCTTGGCTGGGACGTCGATCGCGTAATGAGCCCATTGCCAGATCGTGCAATGAATGGATACATTTGGACAACATCATTGTCCAATCCTCGATGAAGGGCTGCTGTGATGGAGAAGCCCATGCGGGGGCGCGGCGGCGCGGTCACCCTGCTGCCCCTGTTCCGGTCGCAGACCCAGGCCCTCGTACTGACTCGGCTGCTCTTAGGCCCGGGCGAGGAGTCACTCACGGACTTGGCCTCCGCCGTGGGCGCGTACAAGAACGCCGTCAAGCACGAAGTGGACCGCCTCCAGGCGGCCGGTCTGGTGTCCAGCAGAAAGGTTGGTCGGTCGCGCCTTGTCAGGATCAGCGCCGATGAACCGGTTCGGTCAATCCTGCTCGATCTGGTCCTGCACACCTACGGCCCCGTGCACGTTGTCAGCGACGAATTGGCGGGATTGGCTGGGATCAAGGGCGCCTTCATCTATGGCTCGTGGGCGGCGCGTTACGCACGGGAACCGGGTCCGCCCCCAGGCGACATCGACGTTCTCGTGATCGGGGATCCGGATCGTGATGAGCTCTTCGAGGCGACGGGCCGGGCCACTGCCCGACTTGGGAAAGAGGTGAACGTGCACGTCGTGAGCGCGAAGGCCTGGGCTGACCCGCAGGGCGCCTTCCTGGCGTCAGTTCAGGCACGCCCGCGGGTCGAGTTGTCCATGGAGCGTGCATCACGGAGTGAGGAATCATGAGTTGGGCACCCGGTCGCGACGCGATTCTGGGCATGCTTGACCGAAATGAAATCGAGAGCGTGATTGCCTCGGCCGAGCTAGCGGAGGCGCTTCAGGCTCAGGCCTCGGAGGCGATCGATACGGCTCGCGAAGCAGCGAACTCAGGTCGCTGGTAGTCCGCCTACGCGAATCTGTGGGACGGAGTTCGCAAGGCGTTGAGTGCGCTCCTTCGTCCGGTGCCACGCATGCGTAGCACCCGAAACGACACCGAGTACCCCGACCCCGACACGCAGATCGAACCCGCCGTCGTACTTGCCGATCTGGAGAAGGCCCGCGACATCGTTACGGCTTGCAGCAAGGTCCTTCCTCATCTGACGGTGTTTCAACGATGACATCGCTCACCCGCCGCGTCGATTTCGAGCGATGGCGACCGTCGCGTACCCTGTAGTCATGACTCATCGGGCGGCTTTCCTGTGCCGCCCGTGAGCCGCAGCAGATGGATCAAGGGAGTGAGCGCCGTTGGCGCCGCTCTCCTCATGGTCGCTACGGCTGCCGGCACGGGGCAGGCGGTGCCCAGCCGCGACATCAAGCAGGTGCAGGCGCAGGTCCGCGATCTGCAGATGAAGGCAGCCTCCGCGAAGGAGGACTACTACGCGGCGCAGAGCAAGCTCAATGACACGGAGCAGCGGCTCGGAGGCATCCGCAACAAGGTGCAGCGTGAGCGTGATGAACTCACTGTCGCGAGGGCTTCAATCAACGACCTCGCCCGCAACGTCTACATGACCGGTGGGATGGACTCGACTCTGCAGGTCCTGCTGGCGGAGAACCCGACTGATTTCCTGGGCCAGTCCGCAGCGCTCGACATGCTCGCGCAGTCGCAGGCTGCCGGCCTGCGGCGGTCGAAGACCGCCCAGGTGCGCCTGGCTGCGAGTGAGGCAACACTCGCCGATCAGGAGTCGATCGCGCAGGGGCTGCGCGATGACATGGCCGAAGCCAAGCAGGAGGCCGACGGCAACCTCGCGGATGCTCAGGCCGTCCTGGCATCGCTGCAGGAGCAGGAACGTCAGCGGCTGGCCGAGATCCTCGCGCAGCAGGGGCGTGACTCCGCTGCTGCGGCCGCGCAGGCGTTGGCCATGGTCAACTCCTCGAGTGCTGCTGGCGGCGGTTTCTCCGGCGGGACGCGCGCCGCAGTAGCCGTGCAGTACGCGCTCTCGCAGGTCGGCAAGCCCTACTCCTTCAGTGCGAGCCCCCCGTATTCCTGGGACTGCTCCAAGCTCACGTCGGCTGCCTGGGCCCAGGCCGGGGTCGGCATCACCCCGCTGAGCTACACGCAGTTCTCGCAGGTGCGGCGCATCTCCGACTCCGAGCTGCAGCCAGGCGACCTCGTCTTCTACTTCGGTGGCGGAGCGCACCACGTCGCGATGTACATCGGCAACGGCAAGATGGTCAGCGCGTCCAATCCGAGTGATGGCGTCGAGGTCATCGACTACAAGGGGCCTTGGTACGGCGAGCGCTACAGCGGCGCCGGCCGCGTCATCGGCTGA